>JAGWNU010000068.1 GCA_028871175.1 Burkholderiaceae bacterium
GGGGGCGGCGGCGGGTAATAAACCGGAGCAGGTGCCACATACACCGGAGCGGGAACCACCGGGATACCGAAGCCAATGCCGACGCTCACGTGCGCCGACGCTACCTGCGGCACGGCCAGCACCGCCAGTGCCGCCGCACCTGCAATCAACAGCCCATTGCGTCGAGTCATCTTCATCACCTGCAGCTTGAGAAGCGCCAGCCAAACCCTGGCCCGCGCCGATTACGGTATCTGTATTGTATTCACGGCCAAAAACGCAGGTGATACGGTGCTCGCGATTTGGTAACAGAACGTAACCTCCACACGCGACACCCCTGGCGCGGCAGCTCAACCTGGCGTCGGGCTGCAGTCCAACTCCCCAGCGGCGATCATTGCGTCGGCATAGGCGCGGGCCGCTTCGAGGGCGACGCTGGCGCTCGGGTAGGTATTCGTCGATTCGCGCACGGTGGTACGTGGCAGAAGCGTCTGGCCGGTGCTCGCATGCAGGATGCTCACTTCCGCGCGCCATGCATTCGGCGAGAGTTCATAGGCTGACACCTCGATCTTGCAATCGTCTCGGAAAGTCATGTGTCCTCCGGTTCATATTGAAGCGTCGCGGCCGCTCGTCAATGCACGAACAGCCAGATCAACAACAACAAGAACGCGGGAACACCGAGTAACCACGCAACGAGATAGGGCATGACGGCCTCCTACATGTTGGATGGACATGTAGGAAGCCTACAAACATGCGCACAGTGGGAGTGTCGACGCCGTCCCGCACCGTTTTGTAGGACTGGACCGAAATCGCCGTCGGCAGCGTGCCGACATTGCTAGCCCGTGCGCGGCTGCCTCAATGTGACGCTTCGTCCTTGGCGATCGCGTCACTCACCTCGGCCACGGCCTCCTCGGCAGCCTCCGCGGCAGCGACTTCCAAGCCCACCGAAGCCTTCAGGAACCTGATCGCGGCTTCTGCGCCGGGAGGCGCGGCGTCGACAAAATTTTCGGTGACGAAGCCCCATTGGCGACGCACCTCGTCGCCATGGCGCTGCAACGCGCGGGTGATGGCGTTCTGCGTCTGCACCCCGATTTCGACAAGATTGCGCGTGTAGCCCGAGACCCGCTCGCCGGCAGGCTGCAGATAACGCGCCTGCGCGCTCCACCATTGGCCTGGGTCCTGTGCGTCGGCAGCCTCGTGCAGGCACTGCCCGGTTTCGCCAAAGCCGGCCTTGAACGCTTGGAGGTTGAGCCCGATCAGGCGATTGACGCCGTCAACGGTTTCTTCGGTAACGGCCAACCACGCTTCGAGCTGCGAGCGTTGAAGCAGGCCGAGTTGCTCCAGAGTCATCATGTCGGGTTCTCCCTCGCGAGATGGGTAAATGCGTCCGGCACGCGCCGGGCGTTTCAGTGTAGTCGCGGGCGAAAGCAATTTCCTTGACCTCGCCCATCTGTCCGACCGGTCTCGCGACAAGATCGTCCATCGTGAACCGCGCCGGCGGGGCGGAACCGGCGAGGACCGCCCGTCTGGCATGCGGAGGCGTTCGCCGCGTGGGCGTGGGCGCCCTGCGGTACATGCTCACGCCCCATCGGCCCAGCCCGGCACCGGGGCTGCCGGCACGCCATGACAGAACGGACAGGGCGTGTTCCCGCGCGGGGAACTTTGTTGCCGGAGGCCACCCCGGCCATGTGGGAATCGGCTGACAGTGTTTTCAGGCAGCGATGCCTGCACATGGTCGCGCCGGCGCCCTTTAATCCAGGTATACAAACGACGCGAGGAGTTGTTTATGCGTGCCTTCGTATCCTTGTTCCTGGCGGCCGCGTTGGCATCCGTCAGCGGATGCGCGGACATGACGCCCAAGCAGCGCAATACCGCACTGGGGGCGGCTGCAGGTGGTATCGCCGGGGCGGCCATCTGGGGCGGCCCGGGCGCCACGCTCGGTGGCGCAGCGCTGGGTGGCGTGATCGGCAATGCGGCCACCAGATAGCGCTGTATCTCAGTTCGCGGGTGAGGGCCAGGCAGCATGCCTGGCCCTTTTTGTTGACTGAGCGCGGGGCTTTCCTCGCGGATGCCCCTCGCACGCGCACGGCTGGGCGAGCGCATAATCGGCGTTTTGCAACGGAGGCGACGTGCGATACGAGCACCCAGGCTTTGCCGTGAGCAGCACACCGATCCTGAGCGTCGAGGGCTTGCGCAAGCAGTACGGCGGCCAGACCGTGGTCGACAACCTGAGCTTCAAGGTCCGCCGCGGACAGTGCTTCGGACTGCTGGGCCCAAATGGCGCAGGCAAGACGACCACGCTGCGCATGCTGCTCGGCATGACGATGCCCGACGCGGGCACGCTGCAACTCTGCGGCGAGGCGGTTCCCGAGTTTGCCCACCGCGCGCGCATGCGAGTGGGCGTGGTGCCGCAGTTCGACAATCTCGACCCGGATTTTTCCGTCACGGAAAACCTGCACATCTTCGGGCGTTACTTTGGGCTCTCCTCTGCCGAGATCCGCGCTCGCATCCCTGCGCTGCTCGAATTTGCACGGCTCGAGCAAAAGGCTGACGCACAGGTGCGCGCGTTGTCGGGCGGCATGAAGCGGCGGCTGACGGTTGCTCGGGCGCTCATCAACGATCCGGATATTCTGGTCATGGACGAGCCGACCACCGGGCTGGACCCGCAGGCACGCCACCTGATCTGGGAGCGCCTGCGTTCGCTGCTCGCGAATGGCAAGACCATCCTGCTGACCACGCACTTCATGGAAGAAGCCGAGCGCCTCTGCGATGAGCTGTGCGTGATCGACAATGGCCGCAAGATCGCGCAGGGCAAGCCACACGAGCTCATCGCCCGCGAGATCGGCTGCGACGTGGTCGAGGTCTATGGCGAAGAACTCAGCGCGCTGCGCACGCTCCTCGCTCCGCTGGCCGAACGCGTGGAAACCAGCGGCGAAACGCTCTTCTGTTACGCACACGATCCACAACTCCTGGTGGCGGCGTTGCGCGCCCAGAGCGAAGCGCACACCATGCCCGGCCTGCGTTACCTCCACCGCCCCGCCAACCTCGAAGACGTTTTCCTGCGCCTGACCGGCCGCGAAATGCGAGACTGAGGCGCTTATTCATGTCCACTGAAACCACGCTTTCCGTCCCGCAGCAGCGCGCTTATCCGCAACCACTGCTGCCGCTCAATTTCCGGAACTGGCAGTACGTCTGGCTGCGCAACTTCATGGTGTGGCGCAAGCTAGCCATCCCGTCGATGGCCGGCAACCTGGCCGATCCGATGATCTACCTGTTCGGCCTGGGTCTCGGCCTCGGCCTGCTGGTTGGACACGTGGATGGGGTTTCGTACATTGCCTTCCTGGCCGCCGGCACAGTCGCGTCGAGCACCATGATGTCGGCCAGCTTCGAGGCGATGTACTCGGCGTTCTCGCGCATGCACGTGCAGCGCACGTGGGAGGCGATCCTGTACGCGCCGCTCAGTCTGGGCGACGTGGTGCTCGGCGAACTGATCTGGGCGGCCAGCAAGTCTGTATTGTCGGGCCTGGCGATCATGCTGGTGGCAGGCGCGCTCGGCTACGCATCGATGCCGCAGGCGTTACTTGCGCTGCCGGTCGTTGTGCTCACGGGCTTTGTCTTCGCCTGCCTGGCGATGAACATGACCGCCCTGGCGCCCAACTATGACTTCTTCATGTTCTATCAGACGCTGGTGATCACACCGATGATGCTGCTCTCGGGCGTGTTCTTTCCATTGTCACAGCTGCCGGCGCCAGTGCGCGCGGCAACAAACGTGCTGCCCTTGCCGCATGCAGTTGAGTTGATCCGCCCGCTGATGCTGGGTCGTACGCCCGACAACATCCTGCTGCACCTCGGTGTGCTGCTGCTCTACGCCGTTGGCGCACTGTGGCTGTGCCTTTGGCTGCTGCGTCGGCGCATGCTCAAATGACGCCGCCATTGGGCCGCCCAAGAAAAAGCCCGTCCACACTGGACGGGCTTTTTTGTTCCGCTTCTGCCGCCTACTCGTTCACGGCAGAGCGCTGCAGATGCAGTTGCGTGCGCGGATCATCGTTCTGCGCCTGATCGGCCCCAGCGGCAGAGTTGTTGCGTGCAGTCTCCAGTCGATCGAGATATGCCTCGTCGATATCCCCCGTCACATACTTGCCGTCGAAGCACGACGCGTCGAAATCCTTGAGCGCCGGATTGACGTCGCGCACGGCGCGCTTCATGTCTTCCACGTCCTGATAGACGAGCTGATCGGCGCCGATGATCTTGGCAATCTCTTCGTGCGTGCGGCCGTAGGCGACGAGTTCACCGCGGGTGGGCATATCGATCCCGTACACGTTCGGATATTTCACGGGCGGCGCCGCGGAAGCAAAGATCACCTTCTTGGCACCGGCGTCACGCGCCATCTGCACGATCTCCGACGACGTCGTGCCACGCACGATGGAGTCGTCGACGATCAGCACGTTCTTGCCCTTGAACTCGATCGCCATGGCGTTGAGCTTCTGGCGCACCGACTTCTTGCGCACCGCCTGGCCCGGCATGATGAAGGTCCGGCCCACATAGCGGTTCTTGAAGAAACCCTCGCGATAGGGCACGCCCAGATGGTTGGCGACCTGCATGGCGGCCGGTCGCGACGAGTCCGGGATCGGCATCACCACGTCGATCCGATCCGTCACTTCACGCTTGATCTTCTCGGCCAGATAGTCGCCCATGCGCAGGCGCGCGTCGTACACCGACACGCCATCAATGCGCGAGTCCGGACGCGCCAGGTAAACGTATTCAAAGATGCACGGTGTCAGGACCGGGTTTTCGGCGCATTGCTTGGTGTGCAGCTTGCCTTCCAGATCGATGAAGATGGCTTCACCGGGCGCCACGTCGCGCTCGAATTTGAAGCCGATGCCTTCCAGCGCCACTGATTCCGAGGCGACCATGTACTCAATGCTGCCGTCCGGCGTTTCCTGGCTGCCGAGGGCCAGCGGACGGATGCCGAACGGGTCGCGCACAGCCAGCACGCCGTAGCCGGAGATCTCGGCGACGATAGCGTACGAACCGCGCACGCGACGATGCACACCCTCCACGGCCGTGAAGATGGAGTGGCGGTCCAGCGGGATGTCATTGCTTGCACGCTGCAGCTCGTCAGCCAGCACGTTGAGCAGCACTTCGGAGTCCGACTGCGTGTTGATGTGACGGCGGTCGCGCCGGAACATTTCTTCGCGCAGTTGATCGGAGTTCGTCAGGTTGCCGTTATGCGCCAGCACGATGCCGAACGGCGCATTGACATAGAACGGCTGCGCCTCTTCTTCGTTTGACGTTCCAGCCGTCGGATAACGCACCTGGCCGATACCGCTTGTCCCGGGAAGGCCACGCATATTGCGGGTGCGGAACACATCACGAACCATGCCGTTCGCCTTGTGCATATAGAAGGTGCTGCCGGATGCGGTGGCAATACCGGCCGCGTCCTGCCCACGGTGCTGCAAGAGCAGCAGGCTGTCATAGATGAGCTGATTGACAGGCGTGGATGAAACCACGCCAACGATACCGCACATGTCGATCTCCAGCGAGAACGTATTGGAGGCGCCAACACCCGTTGCAGGCGCCAAAAAAAACCTTCCAGGTCGTCTAGCTTGCGGCAAGACGCCCTGAATCAATAGTGAACGTACTTGGCGACGTCCGGCGGCAGCAGCGGCTTCGCCGCTTGCACTGCCTGCTCTGCGTAAGGGCGCACGACCGCGTCGCGCCAAAACGGCTGTTCGGGCAAGCTCGTGAAGCCCGCCACCGTCATCAGCACGAGAACGATCACACCGCCGCGCGCCAACCCAAAGACCATGCCGAGGCCGCGGTCGGCCGGCTTGAGGCCCGCACTGGCCAACGCCGCCGAGAGGAGCGCACCCAGCAACGACGTTGCGATCACCGTCACAATAAACAGTAGAACGAAACCGAGAACCGTGCGCGCCACCGGCCCGCCCGGCAGCGTCTCGGGCATCCACGCCGCAGCCACGTCCGAAAACGAGTACGCCACCCACGCAGCGAACAGCCAACCCAGCAGTGCGAGAACCTCACGGATCAGCCCTCGAAACAGTCCTACCAGTGCTGACGTGACGACGATGAACAGCACACCATAGTCAAAGAACGTGGGATGCATCAGGTAGCGGCTCGGGTCGGCTTGGGTTGAAGTCTGCGCATCGGACCGGTGTGTCTGGCGAGTGCGCGTCGTACCGCATGGTTATTGCTGGACGAGCTTCGGCGTCAGGCCGATCTGTTCTGCGCGCTTCTGCGCCGCTTCCGCAGCCGCACGGTCATTGAACGGGCCCGCTCTCAGCAGGGCCAGATCACCCTTCTCGGGTACCTTCTTATGTTCGATATAGCCTGGAATCTTGTCGGCCTTGAGCTTGCCGAGCCAGTTGCGTGCGCGGTCTTCCGAAGCGAATGCACCGATCAGGAGGATGAACTTGCCTTCCTTGGCATCGTTGCCCGGTGTGACGGCTTGCTGGGCTTGCTGCGCCGCCTTGGGGGCGGGCTTGGACTCCACAGGAGGCGCCACGCTGGCAGCGGGTTTCGGTGGCGTGGGCTTCGGGGCCTGAATGTTCTGGACGACAGCCGGTGCGGCGGAGCTGGCGACCGGCGCATCGTTGGCCGCCACCACTTCCTCACCCTGATCCAGCGCCTGCGTCTGGTCACCAGACGAGCCAGCAGCGCGTGGCGCCGAACGACGGCTCGCAACTTTTGGCTCATCGCCAGAGCGCTTTGCACTGCCGTCAGCCGATTGATCCTGGATCTGCACGGCGACGGCATCCGTGACGGGCCGCGGCTTGGCGTCAAACACGAGCGGCAGGACGATCACAGCCGCGCCAACCAATACGACCGCCCCGATCAGGCGGCGACGCGCACGTTGCTTTTGCGGAAGTTCGGGATCAAGGCCATCATCGTCACTGTCATCGCGACGGGAAGCACGGCTGCGCGCATTCGACGAGGCGCGGGACTCGCGCACTGCATCGCGGGCCACGTCAGCAGCACTGCCGGCCGCGCGCCGTGAGCGTTCGCCTTCAGCGTTCTTGCGGGAGGAGAAGATGGAAAACAGTCCCATGAGGGCCCCGGGTTTAGTGCGCGCGACTCTTGCGCTCCGCCAGCACGCCGGCAACGGTGTAGAACGATCCGAAGACCACGATTCTATCATCCTCGGTCGCCCGCTCCATGGCGTTGCGATAGGCTGTGGCGGGATCGCTGAATGTGCTGACGCTGGCGTCCTTGCCAGCCTGGAACCCGACATCGGTCAGTGCCTGCGCGAGACTCTCGGCGCTGGCGGCGCGCGGCGTGGGCAGATCGGTCAGGCACCAGTGGTCCACCTTGTCGAGCATGTGCCTGAGTACGCCGGCGATATCCTTGTCCTGCATGGCGCCGAACACAGCATAGGTGTAGCGGTAAAAGCCCATGTTCTCGAGGTTCTGCCCGAGCGCTGCCGATGCGTGCGGGTTATGCGCCACGTCCAGGATGACCGACGGGCGGCCCGGCATCACCTGGAAGCGACCCGGCAGCGCCACTTGCGACAATCCCAGACGCACGTCTTGTGCCGTAACGGGTAGACGATCCCGCACCGATTCCAGCGCGGCGAGCGCCGCCGATGCATTCAGCAACTGATTGGCGCCACGCAGCGCCGGATAGCCAAGGCTTGACCAACGCCGCCCGCGGCCGCTGAATCCCCACTGCTGCTTGTCGCCTTGGAAATTGAAATCGCGACCGATCAGCCAAAGGTCGGCGCCAACAGCTTCGGCGTGCTTGACCAGCGACACCGGCGGCACCGGATCGGCGCAGATCGCAGGCTTGCCGGAGCGGAAGATACCAGCCTTCTCGAAGCCGATTGCTTCGCGCGTATCGCCCAGATAGGCCATGTGGTCGAGGTCGACGCTGGTGACGATCGCGCAGTCCGTATCGATGATGTTGACCGCGTCCAGCCGCCCGCCCAGGCCAACTTCCAGGATGACCGCGTCGAGCCCAGCGTTGGCAAACAGATGCATGATCGCCAACGTGGTGAACTCGAAATACGTCAGGCTGACTGGTTCATCAAAGCTGCAGCGTGCGCGCTCCACCGCCTCGAAATGCGGCAGCAGCATGGCATCAGGAGCGATCTCGCCGTTGATGCGCGCGCGCTCGTTGAAATCGATCAGATGAGGCGACGTGTGACATCCAACCTTGTAACCAGCGGCCAGGAGAATCGCCTCCAGCATCGCGCAGGTCGAGCCCTTGCCGTTGGTGCCGCCCACGGTGAAGACGACCGATCGGAATTCCAATCCCAGCGCATCGCGCACGCGGCTGATGCGCGCCAGCCCCATGTCGATGCCGACGGGGTGTGCGGTTTCAAGGTGGGCCAGCCAGTCGGGCAGATTGTCGAATGTAGGCATGCGAAGCGTGTCGCGCGGAATCCGCCGCGCAAAAACAAGAAGCGCGGACTCATCGCCCGCGCTTCGGTTATCGGAGGCAGCGCATCAGGCCAGTGCGTCGGCCGGTTGCTTCTGCAGGAGCGCCAAAAGCTCAGCGATCTCGCGGCGCATGTTGCGGCGGTCGACGATCATGTCGATGGCGCCTTTCTGCAGCAGGAACTCGGCGCGCTGGAAGCCTTCCGGCAGCTTCTCGCGCACGGTCTGCTCGATCACGCGCGGGCCTGCAAAGCCGATCATGGCCTTGGGCTCGGCGATCACCACGTCACCCATGAAGGCGAAGCTGGCGGACACGCCACCTGTGGTCGGATCGGTCAGCACGCTGATGAACGGCAGCTTGGCCTCGGCCAGCTTCTGCACCATCGCAGTGGTCTTGGCCATCTGCATGAGCGACAGCAGGCTTTCCTGCATGCGCGCACCACCCGAGGCCGTCACGCAGATGAACGGCACCTTCTGTTCCAGCGCCGTCTGTGCGCCACGCACGAAGCGCTCGCCCACCACCGAACCCATCGATCCGGTCATGAACTCGAACTCGAAGCAGGCCACCACCACCGGCAGGGCATGGATGGCGCCGCCCATCACGACCATGGCATCGGTCTCGCCGGTGTTGTCCATGGCGGCCTTGATGCGATCGGGGTATTTCTTGCTGTCCTTGAACTTGAGTGCGTCGACCGGGAGGATCTCCTGGCCCAGTTCATAGCGGCCTTCAGCGTCCAGCAGCGCGTCCAGACGGGCCCGCGCGCCAATGCGCATGTGATGGTCGCACTTCGGACAGACGTGCAGGTTGGCTTCGACGTCAGTGCGGTACAGCACCGACTCGCAGGCCGGGCACTTGATCCACAGGCCCTCGGGAATGCCCTTGCGTTGCGACGGATCAGTCTGTTGGATCTTGGGCGGAAGCAGTTTGTCCAGCCAGCTCATGCGTACTCCTTGAATGCGCTCGCGCGAAGATTGCGACTCAGGCGTCCAGCGCCTGGCGGATCTCCGCGATGAAATCAGTCAAGCATTGTACCGCTTGTTCGCGGGGTGCTTCCTCAAGCAATTGCACAATGCGGGATCCGATAACCACGGCGTCGGCGACACCGCCGATCGCACGTGCCGTTGCCGCATCACGGATGCCAAAGCCCACGCCCACCGGCAGACGCGCATGCTGCCGAATCTGCGGAATCCGGGCGGCAACGGCGTCCAGATCGATGGTGGCCGCACCCGTCACACCCTTGAGCGATACATAGTAGATGTAGCCGCTTGCCACACGTGCGATCTGCGCGATGCGTGCCTCGGTGGAGGTCGGCGCCAGCAGAAAAATCGGATCGATGCCGGCTGCACGCATGGCCATGGCAAAGGCTTCGCATTCTTCCGGCGGATAGTCGACCACCAGGACACCGTCTACGCCAGCCTCGGACGCCGCCTTGGCAAAGGCATCGACACCCATGCGCTCGATCGGGTTGGCGTAGCCCATGAGCACCACGGGCGTCGTCGTATCGGTGGCGCGGAACGCACGCACGTATTCCAGCACGGTGCGCAAGCCCACTTTCTTTGCCAATGCGCGCTCGGAAGCCCGCTGGATGACCGGACCATCCGCCATCGGATCGGAAAACGGCACGCCCAGCTCGATGACGTTGGCGCCGCCCTTGACGAGGGCGTGCATCAACTCGACAGTCATTTCGGGGTACGGATCGCCTGCCGTGATGAACGGGATCAGGCCCTTGCGGCCCTGCGCTGACAGTTGCGAAAAGGTTTGAGCGATGCGGGACATATGGGAACAGGTTTGTCAGGCGACCTTGACGACGTCAGGCGCCACGGATTCAGTCGGTTGCGCAGCGGATACGGTGACGGCATGGACTGCCGCCACGCGCTCACGTGCCACGCGACAATAGTCGGCGTTGATCTCGAAGCCGGCGAAGCGGCGGCCAAGGCGCGCGCATGCCGCCGCCGTCGTGCCACTGCCCAGGAAAGGGTCCAGGACGAGGCCACCCGGCGGGCAGCTCGCCAGGATCATGCGCTCAACCAGCTCGAGCGGCTTCTGCGTCGGGTGCTCGGCACGCTCCGGGTCCTGTCGGTGCAGGCGCGACACGCTCCAAACGTCCTTCGGGTTATAGCCGACCTCGAGCCACTTCTTACCCTCGAAACGCTTGCGGCTGCGCGCTTTCTTGGTCTCGGCGTCATACGGAATACGCACGGCGTCGACGTCGAAGTAGTAATCGCGCGAGGCGGCAAAGAAACCGATGTTGTCGTGCACCGACGAAAACTTGCGCGTGCTCCCGCCCATGCTGGGCACGCGACGGTCCCAGATGATCTCGTTGACCATCGTGAGCCGTCGCTTGAGCATCACGAACAGTTCAGGCGCGTATTGCCAAGTGCAGAACAGGTAAAGCGATCCGTTGCGCGCCAGCTTCGGCCGCACCGCATCGATCCAGCGTTCAGACCAGGCCAGGTAGGCATCGCCAGACAGCTTGTCGGAGTCGTTGCCGTAATCCTTGCCCAGCCCGTACGGCGGATCGGCGATGACGAGGTCCACACTGCCGTCGGCCAGATGCCCGACCCCGGTAATGCAGTCCTCGTTGAAGATGCCGTCGATGGCGCGCTCGGTCATGTGGACGTGCTTAGAACTTGATGCCGGAAAGTTCAGCGACGGTGTGCATGTCCTTGTCCCCGCGGCCGGAAAGGTTCACCAGCAGGATCTTGTCCTTGGGCAGCGTTGACGCCAGCTTGCACGCATACGCCAGCGCGTGGCTCGACTCCAGCGCGGGAATGATGCCTTCCATGCGGCACAGGTCGTGGAAGGACTGCAGCGCTTCCCCGTCGGTGATGCCGACGTATTCGGCGCGGCCCATGTCCTTCAGCCAGGCGTGCTCGGGACCGACCCCAGGGTAATCCAGGCCCGCCGAGATGGAATGCGTCTCGATGATCTGGCCATCGGCATCCTGCAGCAGATACGTGCGATTGCCGTGCAGCACACCGGGGGTACCGCCGGAGAGTGACGCCGCGTGGCGGCCTGTCTCGATGCCCTCGCCGGCAGCTTCCACACCGATCAGCTTCACGTCTGCATGATCGATATACGGGTAGAAGATGCCCATGGCGTTGGAGCCACCACCCACGCAGGCAATGACCGCATCCGGCTGGCGGCCGACCATCTCGGGCATCTGCACCTTGCATTCCTCGCCGATCACGGCCTGGAAATCGCGCACCATCATGGGATACGGATGCGGACCCGCCACCGTGCCGATGATGTAGAAGGTGTCGGCCACGTTGGTTACCCAGTCTCGCATCGCTTCGTTCAGCGCATCCTTGAGCGTGCGCGAGCCGGATTCCACCGGCACCACGGTGGCGCCCAGCAGCTTCATGCGATAGACGTTGGCGGCCTGGCGGCGCACGTCTTCGCTGCCCATGTAGACGACACATTCCATACCGTAACGCGCAGCAATGGTCGCCGTGGCTACGCCGTGCTGACCGGCGCCGGTTTCGGCAATCACGCGCGGCTTGCCCATGCGGCGCGCCAGCAGCGCCTGGCCGATGACGTTATTCACCTTGTGCGCGCCGGTGTGGTTCAGGTCTTCGCGCTTCAGATAGATCTGCGCGCCGCCGCAGTGCTCCGTCAGGCGACGAGCATGGTAGACGGGTGACGGACGGCCGACGAAATGCTTCAGCTCGTACTCGTATTCCTTGATGAATTCTGGATCGTGCTGGTAGCGCGCGTAGGCATCACGCAGTTCATCCAGCGCGTGGGACAGCGTTTCCGCAACGAAGGTACCGCCGTAGGGGCCGAAATGGCCGTGGGCGTCGGGCAGGTTATACATGGCAATCTCTCGAGGCGTCCGCCGAGGTCAGGGTGAAGACCAGTCGGCGGAGATATTCAGGACGGCGTACGTCGCGAGAGCCCCGCCAGATCGGCTTTAGGCCTGAACCGATGCGCCCAGGGCTGCATCGGCCTCGCGGACCGCACGCACAAATGCGGTCATCCGGGCGTGGTCTTTCACGCCCCGTGCGGCCTCGATTCCGCTGCTGACATCTACAGCGTAGGGCCGCACGCGTTCAATCGCGCCAGCGACGTTTTGCGCGCTCAACCCACCACTCAAAACGAGCCGAGGAGCGGCGCTTGTGGTTGGCAAGGATGGCGATTGCGGGAGCCATTGCAGAGGAATGAGGGTCCAGTCGAAGACGTGGCCGCCGCCACCATATCCCTCGACGAACGCGTCGAGTAGCAAACCTTGGGCAGCGGCAAAGCGATTTCCGAATTCTACCAAATCGGCCCCCGGCTGAACACGCACGGCCCGCAACCAGGGCAGGCCCACCTGGTCGGCAATCTGCGCGCAAACCTCGGGGGATTCATCGCCATGGAACTGGAGTAAAGTCAGCGGCACTTCGTCGAGCACGCGCGCCACCTCCTCCGCGCTGGCGTTGACGAACAGGCCGGTCACGGTGACGAACGGGCCGGCACGGCGGGCCAGCTCAGCGGCGCGCTCCACAGTCACATGGCGGGGGCTCGGCGGATAAAACACCAGCCCGATGGCATCGGCGCCCAACGCGACGGCGTGATCGACATCGGCCGGCTCGGTCAGGCCACAGAGTTTGATGCGGGTTCGATGGAGCGACATGGCGAAGTTCATAGCCCGGCGTGCTCGTCGAACACGCCGCGAAACAGGCTGGACGAAGCCGGCGATGCCGGCAACTGGAAAGCGTCAGGATAGCCGACCTCCGCCAGATACAACCCGTCCGGCATGAAGGTAGGTGCGGCAGCGACACGGCTGCGGGCGGCCAGCACCTCAGCCATCCATGACGCAGGTTGACGCCTGCGACCAATGGCCACGAGGCACCCCATGATGTTGCGCACCATGTGGTGCAAGAAGGCGCTGCCGCGTATGCGCACGAACACCCACTCACCTTCACCGCGCACTTCCATCGAGTACATCGTCTTGACCGGCGACTTGGCCTGGCACTCCGCCGCGCGGAAAGAAGAAAAATCATGCTCGCCGACGAGCGCCTGCGCGGCCTCATGCATAGCTGCCACGTCAAGCGTCTGGCCAGGCGGCAGCGTCACGTAGCCAGCCTTGCCCTCGAGCAACGGCGCTCGCGTCGGGCCGAAGGTGAGTGCGTAGTAATACGTGCGGCGGTGCGCGGAAAAGCGTGCATGAAAATCGTCCGGCATGTCCTGCGCCCAGCGCACCGCCACTGCCGGCGGCAGGAAAGCATTGGTACCCCGCACCCACGAGAACGGATCGCGAACGAGGTCGGTATCGAGGTGGACGATCTGACCCAGCGCATGTACCCCCGCATCGGTGCGACCAGCCACGGTGGTCGGCAGGGCGACGCCAGCAAACCGGCGCAGCGCCGCCTCCAGCACGTCCTGAACAGTATTGCCGTGCGGCTGCGATTGCCACCCAGAGAACGCGGCACCGTCGTACTGGATGCCGAGCGCAATACGCGTCATGCCTTGTGAATCCTTATGCGGAAAGAAAAACGCCGGCAGGATACCACCCTGCCGGCGCTGTCGATGGCCTTGCCGTCTGATGGCGCGTCCGTCAACCGATCTGGCGCATCAGGGCCTGGGCTTCCGCATGGAACGACGGATCGCCCAGGTCAAGCACTTCCTGCAACAGCTCGCGCGCACCTTCCTTGTCACCGATCTCGATGTAGGCCTTGGCTAGGTCGAACTTGATCTGCAGGTCGCGCACGCTGTCGGAGCCGCCTTCGCCAGACAGGGTATGCGGCAGATTGGTATCCAGACGGATGGCCGATTGCGGCTCGTCGTTGGCCACGTGTGCCGGCTCGGCGTGATGCGCCTGGGCTTCGAAGTGCATCGGAGCCTGCGAGGCGTCAGCCGGCTGCGCCCATGACGGGAGACTTTCCTCGGCTGCGGGCACCGCCGCTGCCGCGGCCGCTTCGGCTGCAGCCGGAGTCGGGTTCAGGTCCAGCGACAGGTCCGACAGATCCATATGCAGCGGGGGCGCAGCGACCGGCTGATAAGCCTCGCCAGCATGCACGTTGAATTGCGGGAGGTCGGCGTTGGGCTCGGCGTGCACCTTGAACATGTCTGCAGCCTCTTCCGGCGCAGTGATCGGCTCGCTCGCCGAGGGCGCCGGGAACGATTCCAGCGGCAGTTCAAGATCGGCCAGCTGCGGTGCCTTGGTCGACGGCGCAGACGGGTCCAGATCCGGGGACAGCGTGGTCCAATCGTCGCCGCGGCGAGTCGTTTGACCCGTCACCGTCGGGCTGAAGGCTTCAGCCGCCACGGCAGCCCCGACGCCCGCAAGCGCCGCAGCGCCGGCGACAGCCGCACCGGCATGGCTCGGCGCAGCAGCGGCTTCGGCAGTGGGATGCTGCCCGTCACCGTGCGCCGTCAGGTACAGCGGGTTGGCCGGATCGAACTTGCGGCCCATTGCGGTAGCCTCAGCCCACTCGGGCGACGATGCACCCACCTGCGCCAGCATCTCTTCTGCAACGGTCTGGAACCCGTGTGCGTCCTGCCGGTTGGCGTAGATCTCCATCAGCTTCAATCGAATGGCCTGACGCTCCGGATGCTGTTCAAGCGCCTCGCGCAGGATTTCCTCGGCCTGCACGTCGCGGCCATAGGCAATATAGACATCGGCCTCAGCGATCGGGTCTACCTCGTTACTCTCGTTGCTGCCGCCGATACGGAAATCGGCACCAAACACGCTGTGCTGGGAGGTATCCACGCTTTGGCCCCCGGCTGCACCGAAGAGCGAGTTCGCACCGGCCATCACGGTGCTTTCCTGGGATAGCAAACTATCCTGGAAGCCGTGCCCCTGCTCCGGCTTTTGCTGGCGACGACGATACGCCACCAGGCCACCCAGCAACGCGATCACCACGCCACCCAGGCCAAGCGCCATCGGGTTACCCATCAGCGACGACAAGAACGACTCTTCGGCAATCGGCGGCTGGGGCGCCACGACAACAGGCGCCTTCTTCTTCGGCGCCACGGCCGGCGCGGATGCGGCGGCAAGGGGCGCGCTGGCAGCCTGCGCCGCCGAGGCAGCGGCAACCGGAGCCGATGCCGCTTCCGGCGTGGAAGCGGCAGCCGTTGCCGACGAAGCCGGCGCCGCAGCGGCCGTCTGCGTATTGGCCACCGGTTGAGCCGGCGCTGAAGCCGACGCAGCAGCCGATGCCGGTGCATTAGCGGCTGCCACAACCGCGGCGGCTGTCGACGGTGCAGCGCCCGCTGCAGCCGGTTTGGCGGCGCTCGCCGCCTTCGCCAACTCGGCGTTCTTCAGCTCGACCAAGCGTTGCATGTCAGCCAGATTCTTCTCCAACTGAGCAACGCGTGATTCCATTTCCTTGAGCGCATGCTCCTTGGCGACCAATTCCTCGTCGCGCGCGGCAGCGCTGGCCTTTGCGGTGCGATCCGCCTTCGACAGGCGCAATTCATCGCGTCCGCTGGCTGCCGGTGTAGCCTGGTCCTGCACACGGGCCGACACGCTGCCACTTTGCTGGCGAGCTGAATCGGTGTCTGTCGCTGCGTTGGCTTCCGCTGCGGTGGCCAGGCGATTACGATAACCGGCGAAACCGGAGGTCTGCGCGACCACCTCACGACGTGCTTCGCGCGGCGAGACTTTCTGCGCATCGGTCTGCGACGGCACTTTCAGCACTGAACCAGTACGCAGCCGATTGATATTGCCGCCGATGAACGCGTTGGGGTTATTGCGATACAACGCCAGCAGCATCTGGTCGAGCGACACGGCCTCCTGGCCCTGCGCCGCCGTCGAGGCAATGTCATACAGGCTGTCGCCCCGCTGTACGGTGTACGAACCGCCCGGAGCCGCGTTCGGCGCGGGAGCAGCGGGCGCCGCTTGCTGCGGCCGTGCTGCCTGGCGCGCTGGGCGAGCCGGCGCGGCGGCTGCCGGTGCCGGTGCCGGTGCCGGTGCCGGTGCAGGCGATTGAGACGCCGGCGC
>JAGWNU010000069.1 GCA_028871175.1 Burkholderiaceae bacterium
AGTCATTCACAAGCTGCGCGACCAGGGCAACACGGTCGTCATCATCGAGCACAACCTGGACGTGATCAAAACGGCGGACTGGCTGCTCGATCTCGGGCCGGAGGGCGGCGCGGGCGGCGGCCAGATCATCGCCAAGGGCACGCCCGAAGACGTGGCGAAGAGCAAGGCGAGCTTTACCGGGAAGTATCTGGCACCGTTGCTCAAGCGCCGGTGAGGGGCGCGACCGGGCAGGAGGCGCACCGCTTCGGCTGCGCTCTTTACTGACTGAGCGGAGCCGTTTCCGCGCCTGATTCCACCTCATCCGCGTCTTTCATGCGACTGCGGTTCAGCGCCCCGGCCTCATCCAGCACCGGGTACGCTGCGGCACAGAACAGCGAATTCAGCCGCTTGAAATCGCTGATGATGTCGAGGTGCAGTGAGCTGGTCTCGATGCTCTCGGCCGTCTGGGCGGACACGCGCGTGAGGTGGCTGCGGGCATAGCGCTTTTCCAGATCGCGGAAGTGCGCTTTTTCCAGCATCAGCTTCTGCGCGCTGCGCAGGTCCCCCGTCAGGAACACAGACAGCGCCAGCTTCAGGTTCGTGACGAGGCGCGCGTGCATGTCCTCCAGCTCTTCCATGCCGGCCTCTGAAAAGGCCAGCTTGTGCGCAATCTTCTTCTCGCGCACGTCCTGGAGCAGGCGATCGAGAATGTCGCCCGCGTGCTCCAGGTTGATCGTCAGCGAGATGATGTCGGCCCAGCGCTTGCCTTCGCGGGCGTCCAGTGCCTCGTGGCTCAGTTGTGTGAGATAGAGCTTGATGGCGGTGTACAGCGCATCAACCTCATCGTCGATGGCGCGGGTCGCCTGCAGCAAACGCACATCGTTCGTCTTCAGTACGCGCAGCGTGTTGTCCAGCATGTGTTCGACGCGGTCGCCGATACGAAGCACTTCGCGTGCGGCATTGCCCAGCGCTAACGTTGGCGTGGCCAGCGCAGAAGGATCGAGATAGCGCGGCGCCACAAGGTCATCGATATGCGCCCCACCCGGCAGGATGCGTGCGCACAGACGCGCCATGTGGTCGGTCAGGCCGATCAGCAGTGCGGCCAGCACCACGTTGAAGACGACGTGGAAGCCCACCACCACGTGCTGCAGCGCCACCCCAGCATGCGGTGCCAGGTCGGCCAGTTCGCCCAGGAATGGCAGCGCAAGCGCCGCGCCCAGCATGCGCGAAAGCAGGTTGCCGAGCGTGGCGCGGCGTGCTGCCTGGCTCGATGACGGCGTGGTTGCCAGCGCTGCCACGGCACTCCCGATGTTGGCGCCCAGCACGATCGCAAACGCCACCTTGACCGACACCGCCGCCGATGTCGCCAGCGTGGCGCAGAACAGCACCACAGCGAGACTCGAATAACAGAGCAGCGTCAGCACCGCACCGATCAGCATGTTCAGCCCGGTATCCGACGAGATGGAGCCGAGCAACACGCGCAGCGCATTGGCTTCAACCATCGGGCTCGATGCCACCGAGATCAGCTCCAGCGCCATCATGATCAGCCCAAGGCCGATCAGCACACGCCCAAAATGCCCGACCGCGCTGCCCTTGCGCGACAGGTGCAGGATCACGCCGAAGAAGATCAGCAAGGGTGACAGCCACGACAGGTCCAGCGCAAACACCTGCGCCATGATGGCCGTGCCCACATTGGCACCCAGCAGGATCGCCAGCGCAGACGACACGCCCATCAGGCCCTGCGCGACGAACGCACCGACGATGGTGGCCGTCGCGTTGCTGCTCTGCACGAGGCACGTGACGCCAACGCCGGCCAGCAGCGCAGAGAACCGGTTCGACACACTGCGCGACAGCAGCCGGCGCAAGTCCGCGCCGTACAGCCGCAGCATGCCAACCTTGACGGTCTGCGTACCCCACACCAGCAGGGCCACACCCGAGAGCAGTTTGAGAAGCGTGTACATCGAATTCCGCTGCGCTTACTTGGTCAGCGCCACGCGCACGCCCAGCCCGATAAAAATGCAGCCGCTGACACGGTCGAGCCAGGACGAAGCGCGCGGCGTCCGACGCATCCAGCCACCCAGCGCTGCCGCACACCAGCCGTACATGCCGAAGACGACAATGGTCTGTGCCATGAAGATCGCGCCCAGCAACAGCATCTGCAGGGCCGCATGTCCGACCTGCGTATCGACGAACTGCGGCAGGAACACCACGAAGAACAGCGTGACCTTCGGGTTCAGCACATTGGCCAGTACGCATTGGCGGAACACCTGCCACAGGTCGGGTTCCGCCTGTCGATCAGCATGCTTCGGGCCGACGCCACCTTGACTGCGTAACGCCCGCATGCCCAGCCAGATGAGGTAAGCGGCGCCCATCCAGCGAATGGCCTGGAACGCGGCAGGCGAGGACTGCAGCACCGCTGCCAGCCCGAGCGCTGCCAGCGTGGTGTGGAACAGGCAACCCGATGCAAAGCCGGCCGCCGCCGCCAGCCCCGCCTTGCGGCCCTGACTCGCGCCACGCGCGATGACCTGGAGGTTGTCCGGTCCAGGCATCACCGTCATGGCGATCGAGGTGAGCAGAAACAGCAGCACATGTGACATCGGCGTCTCCCTGCCAAACGAAAAAGGAAGGGAGCATGCTACTGCGTGCAGCAGCGCAGCGTCATATTTTTGTCACATGGCGTATGCGTCGCCGGCAATGGCCCGGGGGCCGGTCAGTGTCCGTCGAAGCGGCACACCGTAAACAACGGCAGCCCACCTTCGATCAGCAGGCGCGAGCCGCCCAGTTCAGGCAGGTCGACGATCGCCGCACCCTCCACCACGGTCGCCCCGAGGCGTTCGAGCAGGCGCTTGCCGGCCATCATGGTGCCGCCGGTGGCAATCAGGTCGTCGATCAGCAGCACGCGGTCGCCGGGCTTGCAGGCGTCAGCGTGGATCTCCACCGTGGCGCTGCCGTATTCGAGCATGTACTCCTCGGCCACCGTGGTGAACGGCAGCTTGCCCTTCTTGCGGATCGGCACAAAACCCAGATTGAGCTCATACGCCACGATCGATCCCAGGATGAACCCGCGCGCGTCGATGCCGGCCACCAGATTCAGCCCTTGCCCCATGTAGCGATGCACGAATACGTCCACCAGCACGCGCAGGCTTTTCGGGTCCTGCAGCAGCGGCGTGATGTCGCGGAACATCACCCCGGGCTGCGGCCAGTCGGGTACGGTGCGGATGCGGTCACGCAGGTAGCGCGACACGTCGCCCAGTTCGGTCGAGGCGGGAACGGACGACGGCGTCAGCGGTGCCGCCGGAGGAGGTACTTGAGTCATGGCAGAAGACAAGGAAGCTGGACAAGCCGTCATGCGGTAATGGGCTACCACCCGGGCCGCGAGACACCGAACCACAATGGCCAGACCGAAACCATACAGGAGACACGGCGATGGCCAAGAAAATTCTGATGCTGGTGGGCGACTACGTTGAAGACTACGAAGTCATGGTGCCCTTCCAGGCGCTGCAGATGGTCGGTCACACGGTGCACGCCGTCTGCCCGGACAAGCGTGCCGGCGATTCCGTCGCGACCGCCGTGCACGACTTCGAGGGTGCGCAGACCTACTCCGAGAAGCCGGGCCATCGCTTCACCCTCAACGCGTCGTTTGCCGACGTCGACCCGGCGGGCTATGACGCACTTGTGGTCCCGGGCGGCCGCGCGCCCGAATATCTGCGCCTGAACGCCCGCGTGCTGGAGATCGTGCGGCACTTCGCCGGCGCCGACAAACCCATCGCCGCCATCTGCCACGGCGCGCAGTTGCTGTCGGCCGCGGGTGTGCTGGAAGGCAGGGCCTGCTCCGCCTATCCAGCATGTGGACCGGAAGTCACCGCCGCCGGCGGTACCTTCAAGGACATCGCGGTCGACCAGGCCCATACCGATGGCAAGCTGGTCACAGCGCCCGCCTGGCCGGCACATCCGGCGTGGCTCGCGCAGTTCCTTGAAGTCCTGGGCACGCGGGTCCTACACTAGACGGCGTTGCCCGCTCGCCGGGCGCCTTCTGGAGCCCGGCCATGTGCGAAATCTTCATCCGCGCCAACCCCCACTCGTACGACAGCCTCGCACGCTCGCTGCGCCTGCACGGCGTAGCGACCAGCGTGCGGCTCGAATGCCTGTTCTGGGAGGTGCTGGAAGAGATCGGCCAGCGCGATGGTCTGACGGTGAACCAACTCATCACCAAGCTCTACGACGAGCTGTTCGAGCGGCATGGCGAAGTGGCCAACTTCGCCTCGTTCCTGCGCGTCTGCTGCCTGCGCTACCTGATGCTGCAGCAGGGCGGCCGCATCCCCGCCGATACGCGTGTGCCGATCCGTTCGCTCGATGCCGCAGCCGTACTGAGTGGGCTGCCGTCGAGCATGGCGGATGCCCCGCCGCCGCGCCGATCACGTGGGCCGCTCCTCGAGGCGCTGGCCAAGTAGCCGCCGCGCACGCGCGCCTCAACGCGGGGAAAGGCGCTCCTCCGCCATCTGCAGGCCCTCGGGCGTGCCGCGCAGCACGACGATGTCCCCCTGCTCCAAGACGGTATCCGGATCCGGATCGATCGCGCGGATGCCCTGCCGGCGGATCGCCGTCACCGATGTATTGAACGTCTCCAGCCCCATCGTGCCGAGCTTGCGGCCGATCGCGGGCGAGCCCTCGGCCAGGGGCACCGAATGCAGGCGCACGGCATCGCGCTCGAGCATGTCTTCCTCATCATCCTGGCCGTGGAAGTAGCCACGCAGCAGACTGTAACGGGCGTCGCGCATCTCCTGGGCACGCCGCACCACGCGACGCAGCGGCACACCGAGCAGCACCAGGGCGTGCGAGGCCAGCATCAGGCTGCCTTCGATGATTTCCGGGACGACCTCGGTGGCGCCAGCCTGCTGCAGGCGGTCCAGGTCGGCATCGTCGATCGTGCGCACGATCACCGGCAGCGTCGGCTCAAGCGCCTGCACGTGGTGCAGGACCTTCAGCGCCGATGGGGTGTCCGCATAGGTAATGGCGACGGCCGCAGCGCGATGGATACCCGCCGCCACCAGTGACTCGCGCCGCGCCGCGTCGCCGTAGACGACGTGCTCACCCGCGGCCGCCGCCTCGCGCACGCGGTCGGGGTCCAGATCGAGTGCGACATAGCCGATGCCCTCCTGCTCCACCATGTGCGCCAGGTTCTGGCCGCTGCGGCCGTAGCCGCAAATGATGACGTGACGCTCGGTGGCGATACTCTGCGCGGCGATCTTCGTCATTGCCAGGGATTGCATCAGCCAGTCCGTGCGCGAGAGCCGCATTGCAATCGCATCGCTGTACTGGATCAGGAACGGCGCCAACAGCATCGAGAGCAGCATCGCCGCCAGGATGGCCTGCCCGAGCACCGGATCGATCAGCCGCATCCCGTCAATCTGATTGAGCAGCACGAAGCCGAATTCGCCAGCCTGCGCCAGCCCCAGCGCCGTCCGGATCGCGGCGCCTCCACCCGAGCCAAAGGCGCGCGCCAAAAGCGCGATCAGCACGAACTTGAACAGTACCGGGCCGATCACCAGCACCAACACCAGCACCCAATGATCGACCACCACGCGCGGGTCCAGCAGCATGCCCACCGTCACGAAGAAGAGCCCGAGCAGCACGTCGCGAAATGGCTTGATATCTTCTTCCACTTGCAGCCTGTAGGGCGTTTCCGACACCAGCATGCCGGCCAGGAAGGCGCCCAGCGCCATCGACAGGCCCAGCCGTTCGGTCAGGGCAGCCATGCCCAGCGTGACAAGCAGCAGATTCAACATGAACAGCTCTTGCGACCGGCGCGCCGCCACCATGTGAAACCAGCGGGACAGCAGCTTCTGCCCCAGGAACAGGATCAGCACCAGCGCAACGGTGATCTTCAAGGCCGCGATCGACAGCGCCAGCACAAGGTCTGTCGGGTTCTTGCCCAGCGACGGCACGACGATCAGCAGCAGCACCACCGCGAGATCCTGGAACAGCAGCACGCTGATGATGTTGCGGCCATGCTCGGTCTCGAGTTGCAGCCGCTCGGCCAGCATCTTCGAGACGATGGCCGTGGACGACATCGCAAGCGCGCCGCCCAGCGCCAACCCTGCCTGCCACGACAGCGGATACCAGTGGGATAACAACAGTGACACCGGAATCGTCAGCAGCATGGTCAGCACGACCTGCGATGCCCCGAGGCCCAACACCAGCCGCCGCATCGAGCGCAGCTTGGAAAGGTTGAACTCGAGCCCGATCGAAAACATCAGGAAGACCACCCCGAATTCAGCCAGATAGCGCGTCTGCGCCGAATCGGATTCCAGTCCCGTCGCCTTCGGGCCGATCAGCACCCCCATCACCAGATAGGCCAGCATCGGCGGCAGTTGCAGCATGCGGAACACCACCACGCCGATCACGGCGGCGGCCAGCAAAACAAGGGCGAGTTCCAGCGGCGAATGCATGCAGCGCGTAAAGCCAGTGCCAATAGGTTGGTGACGGACAGCCCCGCATCAGGATGGTGCGTGCAGGAGGAAGCACGCTCCGCATTGCAAGACCAATGCCAGGGTGTCAGCGAAGAACACGGTGCGCGAGACGCCGCAGAATGATCTGGCGGCGTGGCGACGGGCGGAAAAGTCGGTGGAAGACAGGTTGCCGCGGCGCAGCAAAACGGAGCGCCCGCACGCTCCGCCGCTCCCCCGCAAGCCACGTCCCAACGCGTGGCTTGCGGCCAGGGACGAGTGTCAATCGTTGTTATACTTCGCCGCCATGATAGCGAACTTCAATCCGGATCGAGCGCTTGCGCTGGCGCAGCAAACCTTCGACATCGAAGCGCAAGCCGTGCTCGGCCTCAAATCCCAGGTGTCCGCCGACTTCGCGCGTGCGGTCGAAATGGTGCTCGGCTGCACCGGGCGCGTGGTCGTCTCGGGCATGGGCAAATCCGGTCACATTGCGCGCAAGATCGCGGCCACGCTGGCCTCCACCGGCACGCCGGCTTTCTTCGTGCATCCGGCCGAAGCCAGCCATGGCGATCTCGGCATGGTCACGCGCGACGACGTCTTCATCGGCTTTTCCAATTCCGGCGAGGTGTCGGAGCTGAACGCCATCCTGCCGCTCATCAAGCGGCTCGGCGCCAAGCTGATCGCCGTGACCGGCAACCCGCAATCCTCGCTCGGCAAGCATGCCGACGTGGTACTCAACTCCCACGTCGACGTCGAAGCCTGCCCGCTGAACCTCGCGCCCACTGCCAGCACGACCGCGCAGATCGCGTTGGGTGACGCGCTCGCCGTGGCGGTGCTCGATGCACGCGGCTTCGGCGCCGAAGACTTCGCCCGCTCGCACCCGGGCGGATCGCTCGGTCGCAAGCTCCTCACGCATGTGCGCGACGTCATGCGCGCCGGTGACGCCATCCCGCGCGTGATGGAAGACACGCCGCTGTCGCAGGCCCTGATGGAAATCACCCGCAAGGGCATGGCGATGACGGCGGTGGTCGACGCCGACGGCCGTGCCGTGGGCGTCTTCACCGACGGCGACCTGCGCCGCCTGCTGGAAACCCCGCGCGACTGGCGTACCGTACCGATTGCCGAGGTGATGCACCGCAACCCGCGCGCCGTGGGGCCGGACCAACTCGCCGTCGAAGCGGTCGAAGTGATGGAAACGCATCGCATCAACCAGCTCCTGGTGGTCGATGCCGCCGGCATGCTGGTAGGCGCCTTGCACATCCACGATCTGACGCGCGCCAAGGTCATCTGAGATTCCGCTCATGCCCACCCCCGACTCCACCGTCCACAGCAACATCGACGCCCGCTTTCCGCAGGCGATGGAACGCGCCGCCCGCGTGCGTCTGATGGTGTTCGACGTTGATGGGGTGCTGACCAACGGCCGCCTGCTGGTCGGGCCCGAGGGCGAGATCAGCAAGGCCTTCGACACCCTCGACGGCCACGGCATCAAGTTGCTGGCGCAGGCGGGCATCACGCCTGCCATCATCACCGGGCGCGAATCCGAGATCGTGGCCTGGCGCGCAGGGGAACTCGGCATCGATCATCTGTACCAAGGCGTGGCAGACAAGCGCGAGGCGTTTGCCCATCTGCTCGGCGCCACCGGCCTGCAGGCGCTGGACGCCGGCTACATGGGCGACGACTGGCCCGATCTGCCGGTGATGGCACAGGTCAGCTTTGCCGCCTGTCCGGCTCAGGCCCACGTTGAACTGCGCCACCGTGCCCACTATGTCGCCCAGGCGACCGGAGGACGCGGCGCCGTGCGTGAGGTCGCAGACCTCATCCTCAAGGCCCAGGGCGCCTATGACGCTCTGCTCGCGCAACTGCTGCAGGCTCCGCAACCCTTCTGACCTCATGGCCAGCGAACGCTCTCAACGCCTCGTCTCCACCGCGCTGCAAGTCATGCTGCGCGGGCTGCCGATCCTGCTGATGGCGATCGTTTGCGGTGTCACGTTCCTGCTCGTTCAGGTCAACACGCCGCAGACCGATGCCACCGCCAATCAGCCCAAGCGCCACGTCGCCGATTACACGATGGACGGCATCTCGGCCACGGCGCTGGACGAGACTGGCACCACCAAATACCGCTTTACCTGCGTCCACATGAACCACTACGAGGACGACCTCACTTACGACGTCACGTATCCGGCGCTGCGCGTCTATGCGCCCGACCGACCGCAGGTCACGGCCCGGGCAGATCTGGGAAAGATGAACGGCGAAGGCACCATCATCGATCTGTACAGCAACGCCAAGGTCATCCGCGCGCAAGGCCTGGACCCGCGCCAGGATCCGCTGATGACGGCCGACTCGACATACTTCCAGGTGCTGCTCAACGACGACATCGTGCGCACCGACAAACCGGTCGAACTGCACCGCGGGCCGTCGATCATGAACGCCAACGGCCTCGTCTTCAATAACGTGACGCGCCAAGTACAATTGCTGGGCAACGTGCGCGGCCGGATCGAAGGGCTGGGGGCGCCGAAGCCGTAACGTTCGACCCGACCCTATCGCACTATCCCGCCTACCGACCGCGCCCCTCTTCGACGTGACCTCCATGACCCACACTTTCCGTGCCGCCGGCTTTGCCCTCGCCGCCGCGCTGCTGCTTCCGGCCCTGTCCGCACACGCCGAGCGCGCCGACCGCGACAAGCCGCTGGTGCTCGAAGCCGACAATGCCAGCTACGACGATCTGAAGCAGGTCTATCACCTGACGGGCAACGTGGTGCTGACCAAGGGCACCATGGTGCTGCGCTCCGATGAAGCGGATCTGCGCACGGACCCTGAGGGCTACAACTACGCCGTGGCGACCTCCAAGCCTGGCAACCTCGCCTTCATCCGCCAGAAGCGCGACAACGTCGACGAATACATCCAAGGCTGGGGCGAGCGGATCGAATACGACGGCAAGCAGGAGATTTCCAAGCTGATCAGCCGGGCACGCATGGAGCGCCTGCAGGGTGCGACGCAACTCGACGAGATCCGTGGCGCGGTCATTACTTACGACGGCCAGAAGGAGTTCTACACCGCATCGGGCGGCGCGGAGAACACCACTGCCGCCAATCCGTCGGGGCGTGTGCGCGCCGTGCTCGCCCCCCGCACGAGCACACCGGCTGCGCCTGCTGCATCGGCTCCGGCAGCCAAGCCCTGATTCGTTCCGCCACGTCCGCGTTTCCTGATTGCCTATGTCTGCCACCACCCTCGCTCCCAAAACCGTCGCGCCGCAGGCTACGACCTCCAGCACGCTGGTCGTCCGCCACCTGAAGAAGCGCTATGGCACGCGCACGGTGGTGAAAGATGTATCGCTCGATGTGAAGAGCGGCGAAGTGGTGGGTCTGCTCGGCCCGAACGGCGCCGGCAAGACCACCTCGTTCTATATGATCGTGGGTCTGGTGGCGCTGGATGCCGGCGACATCGTGCTCGACGGTGAGCACATCAGCCGCCTGCCGATCCACCAGCGCGCGCGCATGGGCCTGTCGTACCTGCCGCAGGAAGCCTCGGTGTTCCGCAAGCTCAACGTGCAGGAAAACATCCGCGCCGTGCTCGAGTTGCAGGAGCAGGACGGAAAGAAACTCACGCAAGCCGAAGTCAACCGGCGCCTGGATGCGCTGCTCGACGACCTGCAGATCGCGCACCTGCGCGACAACCCCGCGCTGTCGCTTTCGGGGGGAGAACGCCGCCGCGTGGAAATCGCCCGTGCGTTGGCCTCGTCGCCGCGCTTCATCCTGCTTGATGAACCGTTTGCAGGTGTGGATCCGATCGCCGTGGGCGAAATCCAGCGCATCGTCAGCTTCCTGAAAGATCGCAACATCGGCGTGCTGATCACCGACCACAACGTGCGCGAAACCCTGGGCATCTGCGATCACGCCTACATCATCAGCGAGGGGACGGTGCTGGCCGCCGGCAGCCCCGCGCAGATCGTCGAAAACGAGGAGGTACGCAAGGTGTATCTGGGCGACAACTTCCGGATGTAAGCCGCACGCCGCGTCTACGCAGTCGGGACGTGGCGAAGCCGCACCATCAAGCAAAATCCGTTCCATCGAGCGACTGTTGGGCATAGAATAGCCCGCATGAAACAGTCGCTCCAGCTCCGCCTCTCTCAGCATCTGGCGCTCACGCCGCAGTTGCAGCAGTCCATCCGTCTGCTGCAGCTATCCACCATCGAACTGCAACAGGAAGTCGAGCAGGCGCTGACCGAGAACCCGCTGCTGGAGCGCGAAAACGAGTGGCTCGACACCTCTGCGCGGATTGGCGCGGACGGCTCGATCAACGCGCTGCAAAGCAACAGCGCCACGCCGCCATCCACCGAATCGCCACAGCCTGCGTCCAACGGTACCGAGAGCAGCGACGCCCCCGATACCAGCTACGAAAACGGCGCAGATTTCGACACCGACTATGGCTCCGACCGGTCCGACTGGAGCCTCGACGATTTCGCCCGCAAGCCTCAATCGGACGAAGACGATCGCGCCCCCATGCAATTGCGTGAAGCCGAGCCGACGTTGCGCGAATTCCTCATGGAACAACTCGCGCCGCTCAAGCTTTCGATGCGCGACAAGGGCCTGGTGATCTTCCTGGTCGAGTCGCTCGATGACGAGGGCTATCTCTCGGCCACGCTGGATGAGATCCTCACCGACCTGCCCGCCGAACTCGAGATCGAACTCGATGAACTGCAAGCCGCACTTCGCATGCTGCAGAGCTTCGATCCGCCAGGGATCGGTGCGCGCTCGGCCGCCGAATGCCTGACGCTGCAGCTGCAGCGCCTCGACTCACCCGCAAAAGCGCTGGCGCTCGTCATCGTCAATCAACATCTTGAGCTGCTGGCCGCGCGCGACTACACGCGGCTGAAGAAAGCGCTGTCCGTCGACGAGCCCGCGCTGAAGGCTGCGCATGAACTCATCCGGTCTCTGGCGCCGTTCCCCGGCCATGCCTTCGGCCGCGCCGAAGCTGACTTCGTCGTACCCGACGTGGTCGTGCGCAAAACCGCGGCCGGCTGGATGGCGCAACTGAATCCCGAGGTCATGCCGCGCCTGCGCATCAACGACATGTACGCACAGATCCTGCGCGGCAGCCGCGGCGAGGCCGGCGCCGCCAATCTGCAGCAGAAGCTGCAGGAAGCGCGTTGGCTGATCAAGAACATCCAGCAGCGCTTCGACACGATCCTGCGTGTCTCGCAGGCCATTGTCGAGCGTCAAAAGAGCTTTTTCACGCACGGCGAAATCGCCATGCGCCCCTTGGTTTTGCGGGAAATAGCCGATACACTGGGTCTACACGAGTCCACGATCTCCCGTGTGACAACCAACAAATACATGGCGACCCCGATGGGGACGTTCGAGCTGAAGTACTTCTTCGGCAGCCATGTATCGACGGAAACCGGCGGAGCCGCATCGTCCACTGCGATACGCGCGCTCATCAAGCAACTTGTAGGAGCCGAAGACCCGAAGAATCCTCTGTCCGATAGCAGAATTGCCGAGCTGTTAGGCGAACAAGGATTCGTGGTGGCCCGTCGGACGGTGGCCAAGTACCGCGAAGCCCTCAAGATCCCTGCAGTGAATCTGCGCAAGTCCTTATAGCCGCATCGCGGGCAGTTCCGGTGCGGCCCATCCGTGAGAAGGAGAACCGCTATGAACTTCAAACTCAGTGGACACCACCTGGACATCACGCCGCCATTGCGTGAGTACGTGGAAACGAAACTGGAGCGTGTGATCAGGCACTTCGATCAGGTGATTGGCGTCAGCGTCTTGCTATCGGTCGATAACCACAAGGAGAAGGACCGCCGCCAGTACGCGGAAATCAACCTGCACCTCAAGGGAAAGGATGTCTTCGTCGAATCACACCATGAAGATCTTTATGCGGCCATCGATCTGCTCGTCGACAAACTGGATCGACAGGTCATCAAATACAAGGACCGCGTGCAGGGACACGATCGCGACAGCGTGAAGCACCAGGCCTTGCAGGCCGTGCAGATGCAGCAATAGCCAACGGCACCACATGCAACCGCGCCCTCGGATGGCGCGGTTTTTTTATGTCGTGGTGCATTCCCCACGATTCCGATTGCATCCGAATTAAGTCGGGCTAAAATCTGACGAAAGTATGAATGCTTGGCGTGGCGCGCATCTTCGCGCGATGCCGGCAAAAACAGGGTCGATGCGCAGGCGACGTTCGCCCGCACCGGCCGATCACAGCCCCTGGGGGATTCGCCTCTCTGCCCTGCGCGCCGCACCGCTGGTGCGTCGCACAAAGCCGCGTGACGCGTGGTCTATAATGGCCCGATTGTCCGCGCGCCAACTTGGTGCAGAAGGACGCCGCTCATTTCACGCATTGCACATGAATCGCTTGGCCAAACTGTTGCCGCCCGGGAATATTGCTCTGGACGTCAGCGTAACCAGCAAGAAGCGGGTGTTCGAACAGGCCGGCCTGCTGTTCGAGAACAATCACGGCGTGGCGCGCGCCGTCGTCACCGACAATCTGTTCGCACGCGAATCGCTCGGCTCAACGGGGCTGGGCGCCGGGGTGGCGATTCCGCACGGCCGCATCAAAGGCCTGAAGCAACCGCTGGCGGCTTTCATGCGTCTGTCCGAACCGGTGCCGTTCGAGTCCCCCGACGGCAAGCCCGTTTCGTTGCTGATCTTCCTGCTGGTGCCCGAACAGGCCACGCAGCAGCATCTGGAAATCCTGTCCGAAATCGCCCAGTTGCTGTCCGACCGTGACATGCGCGAAGGCCTCGCCACCCTGCCGTCGCCCGAGGCGATTCACCAGCTCTTGACCGACTGGCGGCCTTGACCCTGGCGCAGTCGGTGCCCTGCGCAACCGATTGCGAACGTCCACCGCCCGCCCCGCCCTGCTATGGAACTGACCGGCGTTACCGCCCAATCGATCTTTGACGACAACGCAGCCGACCTGAAGCTGTCGTGGGTCGCCGGCCTGGAAGGCGCAGACCGCGCGTTCGACCTCGATTTTGCCAAGGAGGCGACCTCCGCGGCGGATCTCGTCGGGCACTTGAACCTCATCCACCCGAACCGCATCCAGGTGCTCGGCAAGCCCGAGATTACTTACTACCAGCGCCTGTCCGAGGAGAACCGCAAGCGCCAGATGGGCGAATTGATCCTGCTCGAGCCGCCGTTCCTGGTGGTGGCCGATGGCGTCGATCCGCCGCCCGACCTGGAACTGCGCTGCACGCGCTCCTCCACGCCGCTGTTTACGTCGCCGATTTCGTCGGCTGCGGTCATCGACCATCTGCGCTTGTATCTGTCGCGCATCTCCGCGCCGCGCGTGACGATGCACGGCGTGTTTCTCGACATCCTCGGCATGGGCGTGCTCATCATGGGCGATTCCGGCCTGGGCAAGAGCGAATTGGGTCTGGAGCTGATTTCGCGCGGTCACGGCCTGGTCGCCGACGATGCGGTCGACTTCGTCCGCCTGGGACCGGACTTCATCGAAGGCCGCTGCCCGCCGCTGCTGCAGAATCTACTGGAAGTGCGGGGCCTGGGCCTACTCGACATCAAGACGATCTTCGGTGAGACGGCAGTGCGCCGAAAGATGAAGATCAAGCTGATCGTCCAGCTCGTCCGCCGCAACGACGGCGAGTTCGAACGCCTGCCGCTCGACTCCCAATACCTCGATGTGCTGGGTTTGCCGATCCACATGGTGAAGATCCAGGTGGCAGCCGGCCGCAACCTGGCCGTCCTTGTCGAGGCGGCCGTTCGCAACACGATCCTTCGTCTGCGTGGCATCGACACGCTGCGCGACTTCATGGACCGCCAACGTGCTGCCATGCAGGCCGAAGCCGCTTCGCACTCGCCACAAGGTCGCTTGCTTTAACAAAGCCGTTACAAAGTTTCGCAATCGGACGGGTTTTACCCTAGTTTTCGTTGTGAAACGTCAACCCAGCATGCGGCGTCGCCGTTGTGGATGGGAATGCGCCGGCCACGCACGCGGCGCCGTTCATCGCGAGCGCGGCAACGGATCCGCCCGCTCATCTGTCGGTACCCAAGGAGAAACCACGATGAAACAACTGATTGCCGCTTGCGCCCTGGCGCTCCCGTTCCTCGCTGGCCAGGCCTTTGCCCAAGGCAGCGCCCCTGCCGCCGCGCCGGCCGCGCCTGCCGCAGCCCCGGCAGCCAAGAATTCACAGCAAGACAAGATGAAGCAGTGCAACATGGACGCCGCCGGCAAGAAGGGCGACGAGCGCAAGGCGTTCATGAAGAGCTGCCTGTCGGACAAGCCAATGGCCGCCAAGCCTGCCGACCCGAAAGAGCGCATGAAGATGTGTAACAAGGATGCTTCCGGCAAGAAGGGCGACGAACGCAAGGCGTTCATGAAGGACTGCCTCTCGAACAAGAACTGAGCCTGCGCCGGACCCGGTACCAGGAAGGCGGCCACTCCGGCCGCCTTTTTGTTTGGTCGCTGGTTTGCCACAGAGGGATGCTATCCTCGCGCCATGCGCATTATTCTCATCACCGGTATGTCCGGCTCAGGGAAATCGGTCGCCCTGAACGTGCTGGAAGACGCGGGCTACTACTGCGTCGACAACCTGCCCGCGCAGTTTCTTCCAGAACTGGCGCGCTATCTTGCGGACCAGGGCTACACGCACCTGGGCGTCGCCACCGACATCCGTAGCCGCGAATCGCTGCGGAAGGTGCCCGAGACCATTACCGCGCTGCGCAAGGAACACGACGTGCGCATGCTGTTCCTGACGGCAAGCACCAATGCCCTGGTGCAGCGTTATTCCGAAACGCGTCGCCGTCACCCGCTGTCGATCCGCAATGGAAGACCCGACATAGCGCCAGTGCCCACCGATGCCAAGGGCGTGGACACGTCGCTCATCGAAGCCATCGAGATGGAGCGTGAGCTGCTCAGCCCACTGGCTGATCCGGCACATCGCATCGACACCAGCACGCTGCGCACCAACGCCCTGCGCGCGTACATCAAGGAATTCATCAGCGACGAACCGCACGACATCACGCTGATGTTCGAATCGTTCGGCTTCAAGCATGGCGTACCGACCGACGCCGACCTCGTCTTCGACGTGCGTTCGCTGCCCAACCCGTACTACGACACGCAACTGCGCCCGCTCACCGGGCGTGACCAGCCCGTTATCGACTTCCTGCAGAGTCAACCGATGGTGCTGGCCATGGCAGAAGACATCCGCGCCTATGTAGAAAAGTGGCTACCCAGTTTCATTGCCGACAACCGTAGCTACCTCACCGTTGCGATTGGGTGCACGGGCGGCCAGCATCGTTCCGTGTACATCGCCGAACGCCTCGCCACGTACTTCCGTGCGCATGGTAATGTGTTGGTCCGCCACCGCGAATTGGCCGTAGACGGCTGAACCGCGCGCCATGGGCGCCGGGCAGCGTTCTGAGCAGAACGGCTCGCGGCGCCATGCGAAAGTCTTGAAGCCGACCGGTCCGCTCATGCAAGAAGACATCGCTCTCTCGCGGTTTTCGCCACTGCCGCCACTCCCCACGGAGCTGCCGCTCTTTCCGCTGCACACGGTGCTGTTTCCGGG
>JAGWNU010000070.1 GCA_028871175.1 Burkholderiaceae bacterium
CTGCGCTTCTCGCACGGCGAACAGGCCGTCGACGCCACGCTTGTCTATGGCCGGGACGGCACGCGCCTGAAAGCAGACGGGCATGAAGCGCCCTTCACCACGCAGCGCCACGCCGACACCTTCACCGTGACGCTCGGCTCGCACAAGGCGACCGGCCAGGTGCATGTCGACGGCGACACGTTCCACGTCTTCACCGGCGGCGCGCACTGGACGCTCGAGCGTCACGACCCGCTCGCCCATGCTGGCGAAGCCGACGACGAAGGCGGCAAGCTGACCGCGCCGATGCCCGGCAAGGTCATCGCCGTGCTGGCCGCGCCGGGGCAGACCGTCACCAAGGGCGCGCCGCTCGTCGTCATGGAAGCCATGAAGATGGAGCACACGCTCACCGCACCCGCCGACGGCGTCGTCGAATCGGTGCTGTATGGCGTGGGCGATCAGGTGACGGAGGGTGTGCAGTTGCTGGCGTTCAAGCCGGCGGAGTGACATCGGAATGACACCCGAATGACGCTCAACGGGGCCGCCACACGCCTTGGCGGCCCCTGCTACACTGCTTGACGTATACGTCAACTACCCGCATTGAAGTCGCCCCACATGCACATCCAGATCTACACGCCCGACGGCAAGCCCCAACCCTGGCTCGACGGTTTTGCGCATGCGCTGCCAGAGGCGCGGCTGTCGGTATGGGAGCAAGGCGCCGCGCAAGATGCTGACTACGCCGTGGTCTGGCAGCCGCCCGCCGATATGCTGCGCGGCCGCACGGATTTGCGCGCGGTGTTCAACCTCGGTGCGGGCGTCGATGCGATCCTGGGCCTGCGCGCGCAATCGCCCGACGCCATTCCCGAAGGCCTGCCGATCGTGCGGCTGGACGACGCCGGCATGGCCGCGCAGATGGGCGAATACGTCACGCATGCCGTGCTGCGCTTCTTCCGCCGGCTCGATGAATACGAGCGCCAGCAGCAAGCGAAGATGTGGCGCTTCCTCAAGCCGTTCAACCGCGACGAATTCGTCGTCGGCGTGCTCGGCCTGGGCGTGCTGGGCACGCACATCGCCAAGACGCTGGCAGGCTTCGGCTTTCCGGTGCGCGGCTGGAGCCGTTCTGCCAAGCACGTCGACGGCGTCGATTGCCGCGCGGGCAGCGATGCACTGCCGGGCTTCCTGGCGGGCACGCGCGTGCTGGTGAACGTGCTGCCGCTGACGGCCGACACCGAAAACGTGATCGACGCGAAACTGCTCGCGCAACTCGCACCGGGCGCGTTCGTCGTCAACGTGGCGCGCGGCAAGCATCTGGTGGAAGACGACCTGCTGGCCGCTGTGCGCGGCGGGCATGTTGCCGGCGCCGCGCTCGACGTGTTCCGCACCGAGCCGCTGCCGGCCGACCACCCTTTCTGGACCGAACCGCGCATCCACATCACGCCGCACATTTCGGCGTTGACGCTGCGCGAGGTCAGCATTGCCCAGATCGCGCGCAAGATCCGCGCGCTGGAAGCGGGCGAGCCGATTGCCGGCATCGTCGATCTGCAACGAGGTTATTGAGATGGCACTCCCGAAATTTGTGAAGGTGGTCGAGGTCGGCCCGCGCGATGGTCTTCAGAACGAAAAGGCGCCGGTTTCCACCGACACCAAGGTCGAACTGGTGAACCGGCTGTCCGAGGCGGGCTTCGTGAACGTGGAAGCTGCGTCGTTCGTGTCGCCCAAGTGGGTGCCGGCGATGGCCGATGGCGCCGACGTGATGGCCCGCATCCAGCGCCGGCCGGGCACGCTGTACTCGGTGCTCACGCCCAACATGAAGGGCTTCGAAGGCGCGGCCGCAGCGGGCGCGGATGAGATCGTGATCTTCAGCGCCGCCAGCGAGGCCTTTGCGCAGAAGAACATCAACTGTTCGATTGCGGAATCGATCGAACGCTTTGTGCCGGTGGCCAAGGCGGCCAAGGATGCGGGCATTCGCGTGCGCGGGTCGATCTCGTGTTCGCTGGGCTGCCCGTATCAGGGCGAAGTGCCAGTGTCGTCGGTGGTGGACGTCATCAAGCGCATGGCCGATCTGGGCTGCGACGAGATCGACATTGCCGACACCATCGGCGTGGGCACGGCCGGGCAGGTGAAAACCGTGATGGAAGCCGCCGCGGCGACCTTCCCGATCGACCGCCTCTCGGGTCATTTCCACGACACGTACGGCCAGGCACTGGCCAACATCCTCGCCAGCCTGGAAGTCGGCATCGCGATCTTCCACGCATCGGTGGCAGGGCTGGGCGGCTGCCCGTATGCCAAGGGCGCGACCGGCAATGTTGCCACCGAAGATGTGCTGTACCTGCTGCACGGCCTGGGCATCCGCACCGGCATCGACCTCGACAAGGTCGTGCTGGCGGGTGACTTCATCTCGCAGGCCATCGGCCGCCCGACAGCCTCGCGTGCAGGCCGCGCGCTGCTGCTCAAGCTGCAGGACCAGATCGCCCAGGCCTGCATCTGAAACCCATCAAGCACAACGACGATGACCGCTACCGATACGAACGCGCCGCTGCCTGAATCCGCTCAACGCGTGGCCGACCACCTGCGCACGCTCGGCTACGAGAAAGCCATCGTGATGCTGCCGGCCACCGGCAAGACCTCCGCCGAAGCGGCTGCCGGCCTCGGCTGCTCGGTGGCGGAGATCGCCAAGTCGATCATCTTCCGTCGTGCTGAAGACGACGTGCCGGTGCTGGTGATCGCCAGCGGCACCAATCGTGTCGACGAGGCAAAGGTTTCCGCGCACGTGGGCGCGCTGGCCAAGGCCGATGCGAAATTCGTACGCGAGAAAACCGGTTACGCCATCGGCGGCGTTTGTCCGGTCGGCCATGCGGTCAAACCCGTGATGCTGCTCGACCAAGACCTGTTCCAGTACAACAGCGTTTGGGCTGCTGCCGGCCACCCGCATGCTGTGTTCAACCTGACGCCTGCCGAACTGGAAGCGATGACCGGCGCGCCCGTCGCCGACATCGCCCAGCGCGACTGACCGCACACACATGGACGCCTGCACCCGCGCGCAACTGAAGCTATCGCTGGGCAAGTTGCGCAACAGCCGCCAGCAGGCGGAGCGTACGCAGCCGGTGTCGTCTCCGTGCATCAGCGTCTGCAAGATGGACGAGGCGCGCGGCCTGTGCATCGGCTGCATGCGCACGATCGAAGAAATTGCCGCGTGGTCGACCATGAGCGATGCGGCTCGCCTGGCCGTGTGGAAAACCTTGCCCGAGCGCGCCTGCGCCTGGCTCAACGACGCGCCCTGCGCCTGAGCGTTTATCACCATGGCCGAACACGACATCATCACCCTGCCTGATTCGATGCGCGTGTTCGAGCGCGGTTGGCTGTCGTCCAACAACATCCTTTTCTTCGACGACGAAGCGCATGGCGGCTGCGCGCTGGTGGATTCGGGCTATCTCACGCACGCCCCGCAAACCGTGGCGCTGGTGAAGCACGCGCTGCAGGGACGGCCCCTGCGCCGCCTGCTGAATACGCACCTGCACTCGGATCACTGCGGCGGCAATGCGGCGCTGCAGACCATCTACGGCAGCCACACGCGCGTGCCCGCTGCGCAGATCGACGACGTGCGGCGCTGGGACATCGACGCCCTCAGCTACGGCCCCACAGGCCAGGAGTGCGCGCGCTTCACGTTGCCCAACAGCGATGCCGACGCGGGCCTCGCTGACGGCATGACGCTGCGTCTGGGCGGTTTCGACTGGCAGGTGATCAGCGCACCCGGGCACGACCCGCACGCGATCATCCTGTTCAATCCCGACACGCGTGTGTTGATCTCCGCCGACGCACTGTGGGAACGCGGCTTTGGCGTGATCTTTCCCGAGCTTGAAGGCGAGAGCGGTTTTGCCGAGCAGCAGGCCATTCTGGAGCGCATCGCGCAGCTCGACGCGCGCGTGGTGATTCCCGGGCACGGCCGGCCGTTCACCGGCGTCAATGCCGCGATTGACGCATCGCTGGGGCGGCTTGCGTATCTGCGTGCTGATCCGGAGCGCAATGCACTGCACGGTATGCGAGTGCTGGTGAAGTTCAAGCTGCTGGAACAGCAGGCGCTGTCGCGCGATGCGCTGTTCACGTGGTTCACGCAGACCACACTGATGCCGCGCTTGCGGGCGCGCTTCTTCGCGAGCCAATCGATGGAGAGGCTGCTGGATGCCGCGATTGCAGCGCTGGTCAAGGCAGGCGCCGCTACCGTCGAGCACAACCGCATCCTCAATCGCGACTGACTGCCCGCGTCGAGCATGCGGCTGTGCTTGCCGGCAAAGGCTCAGGCAAAGAACGTCCGCATCTCCTCAAGCAGCGCCTCGGGTGCCTCTTCGGGCACGTAATGCCCGCACGGCACCGTGCCGCCCGTCACGTCTTCGGCCACGGCTTGCCACAGCGCAAGGGGCTGGAAGCAACGCTGGACCACGCCATGCTCGCCCCACAGCACACGCAGCGGCACGCGCACCCGCTTGCCGGCGGCGCGGTCGGCGCGATCATGCTCGAGGTCGATGGTGGCCGCAGCGCGGTAGTCCTCGCACATGGCGTGCACGCAGGCGGGATCGCGCATGGCGGCAGCGTAGGTCGCCATGGCCTCGGGTGCGAAGGGATCGAGCCCCGCATGGCGCAGCCCCATGAGCTTGCCGATGTAGAAATCGGGCGTGGCGTTGATGAGCGTCTCGGGAAACGGCGACGGCTGGATCAGGAAGAACCAGTGCCAGTAAGCCGAAGCGAACGCCATGTCGGTGTGCTCGTACATGGCCAGCGTGGGGGCGATGTCGAGCAGCATGGCGCGCTCCACGTGCGCGGGGTGATCGACACACAGGCGGTGCGCTACGCGGGCGCCGCGATCGTGCGCACACAGCCGGAAGCGGCCGAAGCCTAGCGCGCGCATCACGTCCACCTGATCCTGCGCCATGACGCGCTTGCTGTATTCCGCGTGCCTGACGCTGCCGGGCGGCTTGGACGAGGCGCCATAGCCGCGCAAGTCCGTGGCGACGACGGTGTAATCGCGCATCAGATCGCGCGCCACCTTGTGCCAGATCACGTGGCTTTGCGGATGCCCGTGCAGCAACAGCAGCGGCGGTCCGCTGCCGCCGATCACACCGGCAATCTCGACACCGTTGGCGACCTGCCGGAAGGAGCGAAAACCGGGGAACAGCGTGGCGTCGGCCGCGGCCGTGGCGGTGTCGATGGAAAGCGGTGTCGTCATGTGCGTCTCCGTGGGTGTATGCGATGGATGCTCCGCATGCTAGCGCAGAGCAGGCATGTCCGTTGCGGCCGTGTCCACTCACCCCCACGCAACAGGAGCACACCATGACCCCGCTACACGACATGCGCATCGCCATTCTTGTGTCCGACCTGTTCGAACAAGCCGAGCTGGCCAGCCCGAAGCAAGCCCTGGAAGGCGCCGGCGCGAGCGTCAGCATCATCGCACCAAGGCCTGGCAGCGTAACGGGCCTGCATCATGCAGCCAAGGGCGACACCTTCCCGGTGGATCTCACGCTGGAGGCCGCCAGGTCCGAAGATTTCGATGGCCTGGTGCTGCCCGGCGGCGTCTTCAACGCCGATGCGTTGCGCATCGTGCCCGCCGCGCAGGCCTTTGTAAAAGCGTTCGAACGTGCGCAAAAGCCGATCGCCGTGATCTGCCACGGGCCCTGGCTGATGGTATCGGCCGGCCTTGTGCGCGGCCGCACGCTGACCAGTTGGCCGACCTTGCAGGACGACATCCGGAATGCCGGCGGCATGTGGGTAGACCAGGCAGTCGTGACTGACCGCAACTGGGTCAGCAGCCGCAAGCCCGACGATCTGCCCGCATTCAACCGCACCTTCATTGACCTGCTGGCGCAGCAAGCGCATGCCTGAGCGCGGCCAGGCGGATCCGTGCGGCAGGGTGCAGGATCGTTCCTATAATCGAACGACGCAGTCCAACTGGAGACGCCATGCCCGCCGCAAAGCATCTGCCGCTCGTGCTGCAACATCTGACGCTGCCGGTGATCGGCTCACCGATGTTCATCGTCAGCTATCCGGAACTGGTGCTGGCGCAGTGCAGGGCCGGGATTGTCGGCGCGTTTCCGGCGCTCAACGCGCGTCCGGCCGAAGTGCTGGACGAGTGGCTCACGCAGATGAACGAAGACCTGGCGGCGCACCGAGCCGCGCATCCGCACGACGTGGTGGGGCCGCTGGCGGTCAATCAAATCGTCCATCACTCGAACGCGCGGCTGGAGCAGGATGTCGCGACCTGCGTCAAGCATAAGGTACCGATCTTCATCACCTCGCTGCGCGCGCCCGTGAAGGAAATCCTGGACGCAGTGCACAGCTACGGCGGCATCGTGCTGCACGACGTCATCAACCTGCGCCATGCCGAGAAGGCCCTCGAAGCCGGCGTCGACGGGCTGATCCTGGTAGCGGCAGGGGCAGGCGGGCATGCCGGCACGTTGTCGCCGTTTGCGCTCGTGGGCGAAGTGCGGCGCATCTTCGACGGGCCGATTGCCCTCTCGGGCGCCATCGCCACGGGCGACGCCATCCTCGCCGCACAGGCCATGGGCGCGGACCTCGCCTACATCGGCACGCGCTTCATCGCCAGCCAGGAGGCCCACGCCGCCGAAAGCTACAAGCAGGCCATCCTGCGGGCGGCGGCATCGGACATCATCTACACCAACCTCTTCACCGGCGTACACGGCAACTACATCCGCGAGAGCATCGAACTGGCCGGCCTGGACCCGGAGGCGCTGCCCGAGGCCGACAAATCCGCGATGAACTTTGGCGACGGCAGCTCACGCGCCAAGGCATGGAAAGACATCTGGGGTGCCGGCCAGGGCGTCGGGCAGATCGGCGACTTACCCCCCGCCGCCGAGATCGTCGCGCGCCTGAAAGCCGAGTACGATGCCGCCAAACTGCGCCTCGCGTTGCATTTGCGGCTCTAGCGTGCGCGCTGGATGATGCCCCTTGCTTACATCAATTGACTTGCGCCGGTGGCACTCCTACATTCCAGAGACTTACGACGAAATGCGCGGCGCTGCGAGATCAGCCCACGCGCAACCGTATGCGCAGGCATCCTTGGGGGGATGTTCGACAGGCGTCTGATCTGCTCCCTGTTGCGCGCACCAACAACAAAGGAGAACACGATGACGCACTGCCCTGCGCCCGCGCGCCTGCTCATGAGGCTGGCGGTCGTGGCGCTGAGCGCGGCAGCCCTCACCCAGACGGGCTGCTCCACCCAGCCTCCCCCAGCTACGCCGCCCGCCGCGCAATTGCGTCTGCCGCAACCCGCAGAAGCCCAGGTCCGATCGGCGTATGTCTACGCCTTTCCGCTGATGATGACGGATGCCCTGCTGCAGACCACCTCTGCGGTGGCGCCCGCCGGGCACTTCATGCATCAGCGCACGCTTGACGACGCCGCACTGCCAACCGGCGTGCGCGCTCGCGTGGACGTGCTGGCCAGCAGCGCGTTCATCGATTTGCGCAACGGGCCGGTGGTGCTGAGCCTGCCCGAGGTGGGCCGCCGGCATATCTGGGTTGCGCTGCACGACGGGTGGACAGACATCTTCGAATCGCTGGGCAATCGCACCACGGGAGCACGCGCGGCGCACTACGCCATCACGCCGCCAGGCTGGGAGGGGACGCTGCCGGCCGGCGTCAAGCAGGTGGCCGCGCCGACCACCCTGGTGTGGATCGTCGCCCGCACGCAGGTGGCCGGCGAGCGCGACATCGCCGCTGCACGCCGTGTGCAGGACCGCTACCGCATCACACCGCTTGAGGCTTTCGGCAAACCAGCCGCGCGCGACAACGTGGCACGGGCCCGCGCGGAAGCGAACACAACCACCGATGCCGACGCCGACGTCAGCCTGGCCGCCGCGCGCCGCCGCGTCACCGCGCTGGATGCCAACGCCTACTTCACGCGCTTCGCCGCGCTACTCAAGGACAACCCGCCGCATGCGGCGGATTCCACCATGCTGCGGACCCTGCGCGATCTGGGCATCACGCCCGGTGCGCCCTTCGACGCAAAGGCGGTCAACCCGGCCAGCCTGAAGGTGATGGATGCCGGCGTCGACGCCGCGCGCAGCACGCTGGGCCTGGCCGTCAAGCAACCACCCATCACGCAGAACGGTTGGTTCATCCCCCGCATGGTCGGCGCCTACGGGCTGGACTACGCGCAGCGCGCCATCGTCGCCTGGGACGGCGGCGGCACCGACCTGCCGCAGGACCTGCTGATCGCCACCGCCACGACCGATGCCAATGGCTTCACGCTGGACAGCGCGCACCGCTACGTGCTGCATTTCGATCGCAGCCAGTTGCCCCCTGAAAATGCCGGCTGGGCTATGGCCGCCGTCGGCACGCAACCGCAGCCCGCGCCCGGTGCGGCGCGCCCGGCGCTGCGCAACGCCCTGAGCGAAGCCAACCACCCGCGCCTGAACCGTGACGGATCGCTCGACATCATGATCCAGCGCGCGCCGCCCAAGGGCATGCGCAACAACTGGCTGCCGGCGCCCGCCGGGCCCTTCCAGTTGCGCATGCAACTGACGTGGCCCAAGGAGGCCGCGCTCGATGGGTCCTGGCTGCCGCCGGCGGTGCAGCGGCGAAACTGAACTGCCCCGGCACATTCCAGTTTGCTGGACGGAAAATCCACTAAACTGGATGGATGAACATCCACCAACGCATCGCCCGACGCCTGCGCGCGCTACGCGACGCGCAGGGCCTGTCCCTCGAAGCACTGGCTGAACGCAGTCAGGTCAGCCGCTCCGCGATCTCCCTGATCGAGCGCGGCCAGAGCAGCCCGACCGCCGCCGTGCTCGACCGGCTCAGTTCTGCGCTGGGGGTGACGCTCGCGTCATTGTTCGAAGACAGCGCGGCCTCCCCCGCCGAGCCGCCGCCCGTCTCACGCGCAGCCGATCAGCCCGAGTGGACCGACCCGGCTTCCGGCTATGTACGCCGCAACCTGTCACCGGCCGCGCGTTCGCCCTTGCAGCTCGTTGAGGTGCACTTTCCGCCCGGCGAGCGCGTGGCCTACGACACCGGCGCACGCGATGCCGAAATCCACCAGCAGGTGTGGATCATCGAAGGCACGATGGAAATGACCGTGGGCGACGCGCACTGGCGGCTGGACGCTGGCGACTGCCTGAGCATGCAGCTGGACCGCCCCGTCGTCTTTCATAACCCGACGAAACGTCCTGCGCGCTACCTGGTGGCGCTCACCACCCTGCCTCCCATGCCGGCGGGTGGAAGGAGAGGCTGATGACCGATACGGTGTCCGTGCGGCGCATCGGCATGGATGACGCGCGTGCGTGCATCGACGCGCTGGCCGATGTCCTGGACGATTGCGTGACGGGCGGCGATGCCGGGCGGCTATACGCACGCGCCGGCTGGCAGCGCGTGGGCGTGGTGCCCAACTACGCGCTGATGCCTGACGGCGCGTTCTGCGGGACGACGTTCTTCTGCAAGCAGTTGGGCGCCGCAGATTAAATCGTCAACGTGCCGCGCCCGATTTCGATCACGCGGCCACCCACGTGGATCGTGCCGTCGGCATCCACACGCAGCGTGAGGTGGCAGGGTCGCCCCACTGCGGCGCCCTGCTCGATGCGGTAGCTGGCCGGCAAAGCATGGCCGGTCGACCGCAGCCAGCCGCCCAGGTTGGCACACGCCGAGCCGGTGCCCGGGTCTTCCCACAGGCCGGTGCCGTATTCGAAGAAGAAACGCGAGACCACCGGATCGTTGCTACCTGGCGCCGGCATGGTGAAGACGTACGCGTTGCGCCCGTCGTTGCGGCTGCGCGGCCACGCATCGAAGGCGGACGGATCGGGCCGGGCGCGCTCCACATGCGCGCGCGTCTTGACCGGCACCATCAGTTGCTCAATGCCTGCGTCAACCCACAGCGGCGGCCCCGCCAGCGCATCGGCGTCCAACCCGAGCATCTGGGCGATGGCCGGATCGGCTTCGCGCGTATTCAGCGCGCCGGAGCGCGGCGGCACCAGCGACCACCCCTCGTCCTGCGCCGTCAATGACACGATGCCCGACTGGCAACGCAGCGTCAGTTCATTGCCCGGGCCATACAGCTCGCGCACCACTTGCGCGGTGCCCAGCGACGGGTGGCCGGCAAACGGCATCTCGTAATCGGGCGTGAAGATGCGGAAACGCGCCGTGGCGCCATCCGTGTCGTCGGGAAACATGAACGTGATCTCGGACAGGTTGAACTGGCGTCCGATGGCCTGCATGGTGGCGTCGTCCAGGCCCCGTCCGTCTTCGAAGACGGCGAGCTGGTTGCCGCCGAACGTGGATTCGGCAAAGACGTTGAGCAGGCGGAAGGCGTAGCGCGACATGGTGGCGTCCGAAGTGTTGGAGAAGAAAAAAACGGTGTGGCGATGCGTCATCATCAACGCACCACCACACCGTCTCCATGCACACTTGCAGACACTTTGCGCGAATCCGGCCTGACAGTTGGCGGACAGCGCAAACGTCAGAGGCTTACTTCCGATAGTCGTACACGCCGCGGCCGGTCTTGCGGCCCAGGTAGCCGGCAGCCACCATTTCGCGCATCAGCATGGCCGGGCGGTATTTCGGGTCGGCAAACTCGGTATACAGCACTTCCATCACGGCGAGCATGGTGTCCAGGCCGATCATGTCGGCCAGCGCCAGCGGCCCGATCGGGTGGTTGCAGCCAAGCTTCATGCCTTCGTCGATTTCCTCCGGCGAGGCCAGGCCCTCGCCCAGCACGCAGAACGCCTCGTTGATCATCGGGCACAGGATGCGGTTGACGACAAAGCCCGGGCTGTTCTTGACCGTGATCGGCGTCTTGCCCAGTTGCTTGGCCAGCGCTTCCACCGCCGCATGCGTGGCATCGCTCGTCTGCAGGCCGCGGATGACTTCCACCAACGCCATCATCGGCACCGGGTTGAAGAAGTGCATGCCGATGAAGCGGCTCGCGTCTTGCAGCACGGCAGCCAGCTTGGTGATCGAGATGGACGACGTGTTCGACGCCACGATTGCGTGCGGCGCTGCGGCAGCCTCGAGCTGCTTGAGGATCTTCACCTTCAGGTCGAAGTTCTCGGTGGCGGCCTCGATGACGAGGTCGGCGCGCTTGAGGTCGTCGTACGAAGTCGAGCCCTGAATGCGGGCGAGCGCGGCAGCCTTGTCGGCTTCGGTCAGCTTTTCCTTCTTGATGAGGCGATCCAGGCTGCCGGCCACGGTGGCAATGCCCTTCTGCACGGCGGCATCGCTGATGTCCACCATCACCACATCCAGCCCGACGACGGCGCACGCTTGCGCAATGCCGTTGCCCATTGTTCCGGCACCGACGATGCCGACGACTTGAATTGCCATGAACTGCTCCTCGCTTGGTATTGGAATGAGAGATGGAAATGAAACAGATTGCAAAGGATAAACGACGCGACGATGCGCAGAAAAGCCTTGCCAACGCTCGCGTCACATTCCACCGGATCGCCGTATGATGGCCGGCGTCGCGCCACCCTTTCAACTCAGGCGCCAGGACGCTGCAAATGGACCGTTTTCTCAGTATTGAAGCCTTCGTGCGCGTGGCGGAAACGCGCAGCTTTGCCGAGGCCGCTCGCCAGTTGGGCGTGACGAACTCGGTGGTCACCAACCGCGTGCAGCAACTGGAGCGCTTTATTGAAGCGCCGCTGTTTCACCGCAGCACGCGGCACGTGCGCTTGTCCGAAGTGGGCGAGACCTACTACAAGCAATGCGCCGAAGCCGTCTGCATGCTGACGGACCTCACCGACCAGATGCGCGGCCTGCGTGCCACGCCCGCCGGCAAATTGCGCATCCGCATGCTGCCGGGATACGCGCTCAGCCATTTTGCCGAGCCGCTGGCGAGGTTCGGTGCGCAGTACCCCGATATCCAGCTCGACGTGGTGGTGGACGACAGCGTGGTCGACCCGATTGCCGAGGGGTTCGACGTGGTGTTCCAGATTTTCCCGCCCATCAACGATTCGCTGATCGAGCGGCGCCTGTTTCCGCTGCGGCGCATGTTCTGCGCCACACCCGCGTACGTGGAGGAATACGGCATGCCGCAGCAACCGGCCGATCTGCTGCAGCATTCGCTGGCGCTGTACTCCGGTTACCCGACGCGCAAGCGCTGGGAGTTCTCGCGCCACGGTGAAACCCTCCCTGCGATGGACCTGCCCGAGCAGGTGCGCTCCAACTCCGTGCATCTGCTGCGCGACTACGCGCTGACCAGCGCCGGCATTGCGTGCCTGCCGACCCTCGTCATCAGCGACGATCTGGTTGCGGGCCGCCTCGTGCCGGTGCTGGCCGACTACGACCTCACACCGCTGCACTTCTCGGCCGTGTATCCGGCGACGCAGCGCCAGGCAGTCAAGGTGTGCGCACTGATCGATTGCCTTGCCAGCCACCACGCCGGCGAGCTGGCTTGGGACAAGCCCTTGCTCGAGCGCGGCTGGGTCCGCTGACGTCCGCTAACGGCCACGCGCGTCGAATCCCACGACCGGCGCGCGTGTCCAGGGTACCGACGGAATGTTTCGGGAAGTCGCGACGATTGTTCGGCAATCGCAAAAACTGCACTCGCCGATTGGGGCGTTGCGCCCGGAACGCAACTTCCTATGATGGATGGGCCGTTGATCGCGCCGCGCCGATGCGGCGTCAGGTCTGCAGCATCCCCCCTCGCATCTCCTATCGGAAACTGGATACGGCCATGAATCCCAAGCTGGAAGTCCTCACCCCCCAGAACTGTCAACTGATCTTCATCGACCACCAGCCGCAAATGGCCTTCGGCGTGCAGTCGATCGACCGCCAGGTCCTGAAGAACAACACCGTTGGCCTTGCCAAGGCCGCGAAGATCTTCAACATCCCCACCACCATTACGACTGTTGAGTCGCAGAGCTTCTCGGGCTATACCTATCCGGAACTGCTCGACGTGTTTCCGGATCAGCCACTGCTCGAACGCACCTCGATGAACTCCTGGGATGACCAGAAGGTGCGCGATGCCCTGGCAAAGAACAACCGCAAGAAGGTGGTCGTCTCGGGCCTGTGGACGGAGGTGTGCAACTGCACCTTCGCGCTGTCGGCCATGCACGATGCCGACTACGAGATCTACATGGTCGCCGACGCCTCGGGCGGCACGTCGAAGGACGCGCACGACTACGCCATGCAGCGCATGGTCCAGGCCGGCGTGGTGCCCGTGACGTGGCAACAGGTGCTGCTGGAATGGCAGCGTGACTGGGCCCACCGCGACACGTACGACGCCGTCATGAAGCTGGTGAAGGAACACTCCGGCGCCTACGGCATGGGCGTCGACTACGCCTACACGATGGTGCACAAGGCCCCGCAACGCACCGCGACGCCGCACGAGGCGCTGGCTGCAGTGGCCGCCAACTGATCGCGCGGCCCCATACAAAAAGAAGACGCTGCACCGGCCGGGCGACGCATGTGCAACCGCATGCGTCGCCCGGCTGCCCCTTCCATCAGCCATCCCCCTCTCTCTCATTCCCATGCAAACGATTACCACCCAAGACGGTACGCGCATCTTTTTGCAAGGACTGGGGCAGCGGCAAGCCCGTCGTCTTCTCGCACGGCTGGCCGCTCAATGCCGACGCGTGGGACGCGCAGATGCTGTTCCTCGTGCAGAAGGGCTTTCGTGTCATCGCGCATGACCGGCGCGGCCATGGCCGTTCCGACCAGCCGTCGCAGGGCAACGACATGGACACCTATGCCGACGACCTCGCAGCGCTGCTCGATGCACTCGACATCCAGGGCGCCACGCTGGTTGGCCATTCCACCGGCGGCGGCGAAGTCGCGCACTACATCGGCCGCCATGGCACCAAGCGCGTCGCCCGCGCCGTGCTGATCGGCGCGGTGCCGCCCATCATGCTCAAGACGGCCGCCAACCCGAAGGGCTTGCCGATGGACGTGTTCGACGGCATCCGCAAGGGTGTGGCGGAGAACCGCTCTCAGTTCTACCGCGATCTCGCCACGCCGTTCTTCGGCTTCAACCGGCCGGGTGCGAAGGTCTCGCAGGGCACCATCGATGCTTTCTGGGCGCAGGGCATGACCGGCGGCATTCACGGCCAGTACCTGTGCATCAAGGAGTTCTCGGAGGTCGACTACACCGAAGACCTGAAAAAGATCGACGTGCCGGTGCTGTTCCTGCATGGCGACGACGACCAGATCGTGCCGATCGACAATTCGGCCAGGCTGGGCGTGGAGCTGGTGGAGAACGGAACGCTCAAGGTCTACCCCGGCGGCCCGCACGGCATGTGCGTGACCGAGGCGGACCAGGTCAACGCGGACCTGCTGGCCTTCCTCAGCACCTGACCGGCAGGGGCGGCGCCGTTTGCGCGCGCCGCCCTTGGCATCCTGGAGCCCTCCTCGTGAAGCCCTATCTCATCTCCATCGGCGTCGGCATGCTGGTCGGCGTCATCTATGCGTTGTTGCACGTCCGCTCACCGGCGCCACCGGCGATCGCGCTGGTCGGGTTGCTCGGCATGCTGATCGGCGAACAGGTCGTGCCGGCCGCGCAGCGCCTGCTGGCCGGCCAGCCGATCACCATGGCGTGGTTCCGCCACGAATGCGTGCCGAAGATTACGGGCGCGCCGGCCCAGGCGCCACCCGAGGCACCGACGACAAACCTTGCTGCCAGCGGTGAGCCCGAGAGCACCGCGCCGCGCAATCCGAGCTGACGCCATGACACGCCTGTCGCTCGAACCCGCGCACGCTGCGGCCGCTGCCGGTACCGCCCCGAATATTGCCGTCCATGCCGGCCTGCTGTTCCTGCGCGTGACCGGCAGCGCCCTGCTAATCGCCGTGCATGGGCTGCCCAAGGTGCTGCACTACAGCCAGGAACTCACGCGCATTGAAGACCCGTTCCACATGGGCGCCGCGCCCACGCTGCTGCTCGCCATCCTGTCAGAAACGCTGTGTCCGCTGCTGATTGCGCTTGGCGTGCTCACGCGCCTGGCGTGCCTGCCCATCGTCGCCACGTTGCTGGTGGCCATGCTGGTAGTGCATCCTGACTGGTCGCTTGCCGATGGACAGTTCGGATGGATGCTGCTGATCATCTTCACCACCGTCCTGATTGCCGGGCCCGGACGCTTTTCGATCTTCCCCAAATACTGACCCAATGACCGCCGACCTCATCCTGCACAACGGCCGCATCCACACGGTCGACCGCGAACGCCCCTCCGCCAGCGCCGTTGCCGTGCGTGACGGCCGCTTCGTTGCCGTGGGCGACGATGCCACCGTGATGGCCCAGCGCGGCGCGTCCACCCAGGTCATCGACCTGCGCGGGCGCACCGTCATTCCCGGCCTGAACGATTCGCACCTGCACCTGATCCGGGGCGGGCTGAACTACAACCTGGAGCTGCGCTGGGAAGGCGTGCCGTCCCTGGCCGACGCGATGCGCATGCTCAAGGAGCAGGCCGCGCGCACGCCATCGCCGCAATGGGTGCGCGTGGTGGGCGGCTGGACGGAATTCCAGTTTGCCGAGCGCCGCATGCCCACGCTCGAAGAGCTGAACCAGGCCGCGCCCGATACGCCCGTGTTCGTGCTGCACCTGTACGACCGCGCGCTGCTCAACCGCGCGGCGCTGCGCCAGGTGGGCTACACCAAGGACACGCCGAACCCGCCGGGCGGCGAGATCCAGCGCGACGCCTCCGGCGAGCCCACCGGCATGTTGATCGCCAAACCCAACGCGATGATCCTCTACGCGACGCTCGCCAAGGGGCCGAAGCTGCCGCCGGAATACCAGGTCAACTCCACACGCCAGTTCATGCGCGAGCTGAACCGCCTGGGCGTGACGAGCGCCATCGACGCGGGCGGCGGCTTCCAGAACTACCCGGAAGACTACGAGGTCATCCGCGAGCTGTCGGCGCAGAACCAGCTCACCATCCGCATCGCCTACAACCTCTTCACG
>JAGWNU010000317.1 GCA_028871175.1 Burkholderiaceae bacterium
ATGCGCGCCCGAGATGGCGAAAGACTCCTTGAATTTCTGTCGCAGGGAGGGGAAGGGAAAAACTCGCTTCGCTCAGACAGTTTCCCTTCCTTTCTCCTCCCTGCAACAGAAATTCAAGGCGCCATCTAGGGCAGGGTACGGCCACACCGTCTGGGCGCTGGCGTTGCGCCCGTGTTCAGTTCTGCATGCCCCAGCGTTTGACGGTGCGGGCTTCAAGCGTGCGGAATACCAGGTTCTCTACCAGCAGGCCGATGATGATCACCGTCAGCAGACCCGCAAAGACTTCGGGAATCTGCAGCTGGTTCTTGTTCTCGTAGATGTACCAGCCGAGGCCGCCCTGGCCGGAACTCACGCCAAACACCAGTTCCGATGCAATCAACGTGCGCCATGCGAATGCCCAGCCGATCTTCAGGCCGGTGAGGATGGAGGGGAACGCGGCCGGGATCAGGATCTTGGTCAGGTACCCCATGCCGGATAGCCCGTAGTTGCGGCCCACCATGCGCAGCGTGTTCGATACCGACAGAAAGCCGGCATGCGTGTTGAGCGACACCGCCCACACCACGGAATGCACGATCACGAAGATCAGGCTGCCGTTGCCGAGACCAAACCACACGAGTGCGATAGGCAGCAGCGCAATGGCGGGCAGCGGGTTGAACATGGCCGTGAGCGTTTCCAGGAAGTCCTGCCCGAGCCGGTTGCTGATGCCCAGTACCACCAATGCGCACGACAGGGCCAGGCCAAGCGCGTAGCCCGCCAGCAGCGTTTGCATTGACGTGCCGATGCGAGCGAACAGTGTGCCGCTGGCCAGCCCTGCCCACAGCGCCTGCACCGTATCGGAGAAGGTCGGCATCAGCAGCGGGTTGTCGAGCCAGCGCGCTCCGCCTTCCCACACGAGTGCCAGCACGACGAGGATGACGAGCTTGCGCAACCATGCCTGCTCGTACAGGCGCTCGGCAATGGAGAGCGGTTTTTCCACCACGCCGATGCGCTCGAACGCCACGGGCGTGCTGTAGACGGGCGCGCGGTTGCTGATGTCGGTGGTGGCCGGCATGGAAAGGGTTTCAGTCTGCATGGGTTTCCTCCACCGTGCGGGCGAAAAGCATGTCGTGGATCTCGGCCTCCAGCGCCTTGAAGCGCTCGGGGTCATCATCGCCGCGCGCAAGGCTCGGTAGCTCGGCGCGGACTTGGCCCGGATGCGGCGAAAGGATCAGGATGCGGCTGCCGCAGCGGATCGCCTCCGGAATCGAGTGCGTAACGAACAGCACGGTGAAGCGCGTTTCATCCCACAGTTGCAGCAGCTCGTCCTGCATCTTGCGGCGCGTGAGCGCATCGAGCGCGGCGAAGGGCTCGTCCATCAGCAGCACGTCGGGCTCCATGGCCATGCCGCGTGCGATGGCCACGCGTTGCTTCATCCCGCCCGACAGCATGTGCGGGTGGTGGTCGGCAAACTTGGTGAGGTTGACCTTGTTGATGTAGTGAAGCGCGCGCTCTTCGGCTTCACGCGCGCCCAGCTTGCCCGTGGAGAGCAGCGGGAACAGCACGTTCTCCTTCACGGTCTTCCACGGCAGGAGCTGGTCGAACTCCTGGAACACCATCATGCGATCCGGGCCGGGCTTGGTCACGGGCTGGCCCTTCAGGCGGATCTCGCCTTCGGTGGGCGTGAGGTAGCCGCCGATGGCCTTGAGCAATGTCGATTTGCCGCAGCCCGATGGGCCCAGCAGGATGTAGCGCTCGCCGGGGTAGACCTGAAAGTCGACGCGGTAGGTGGCCGTCACCAGATGCTGGCGCGTCTTGTACTGCAGCGTGACGCCGCGCACGTCCAGCAGCGGCGGAGGGGTCGCCTGCATGGTGTTGTCTCCTGTTTGTGTCTTGTTGGTATGGGTTTGCGGCGGCCGTGGCGCTATCGGATGTCGACGTGATAGCGGAAATGCGCCGCCGCGCCGCGCGAGCGGCGCCACTCGAGCGGCACGCGGTCATAGCCGCGCGCCACGCGCTCGATCACCATGACCGGGTCGCCCGGCTTGATGCGCAGCAGGCGCGCGTAGGTGGCGTTGACGGCTTCGGCGGTAAGCGTTTCTTCGGCGCTGGCGACGATCTGGCCGCAGTGCGTTTCGTACAGTGGGTAGAGCAGATCGCCAAACGCTTCGAGTTCCAGCGTGGCGAGCGGGGCGAAACGGTCGTACGGCAACCAGATTTCTTCGGCCAGCATGGGTGCGCCATCCAGCAGGCGCAGCCGGGTCAGGCGAATGACGGGTGAGCCCGTTTCAATCTGCAGACCCGCAGCCGGTGCGGACGGCGCATCGAGCACGTCGCGCTTGAGGATGCGGCTTTCGGGGATGCGGCGTTCGCCACGCTCGCTCTGAAAGCGGAAGAAGCGGAACAACGAACTCGCAAAGCTGGCCCGGCGCACGAAGGTGCCGCGTCCCTGGAAGCGTTCGAGCAGTCCTTCGGAGACGAGCACATCCACGGCTTTGCGGACGGTGCCGACGGCCACGTTGTACGTCTTGGCCAGCTCGGCTTCGGTGGGGATGGCGTCGCCGGGGCGCCAGTGCTGCTGGGCGATCTGCGCGGCCAGATCGTCGCGCAATTGCTGGTAGCGGGGCAGTCGGAGATCGGCGGGCATGAGGGCGGTTAGAGGTCAACTATTCATTTATATGACTCTGCATTGTAGGGAGCTTGGTTCCGGTGGGCATTACAGGAAAACCCGCAGGCCTCCGTGTCGGGTGACACAAAGACCTGCGGGCTGTGGGGAGTAGCGGCCACTCTCAAGCGGCCGCTTGATCCGCTTGCCGTTTGGCGACTAGCGCGTGGCGGTGGCCGAAGCCGGTAGCGGTTGGGCTTGTTGTGCCTTCGGGCGGCGCAGCAGTCGCAGCGCATACCACGCCAGGACGAGCGCACCGACGGCGAACACGATGTCACCCGGCACACGCAGCCAGACCAGCGTTTCCATCACTTTCGAGTGCACCACTTCCGGCGAGCGGGCGTACCACATGCCCTTGGTGACACT
>JAGWNU010000318.1 GCA_028871175.1 Burkholderiaceae bacterium
GGTCAATAATGTTGCGCCGGCAAGCTCAACATTCTCCTGACAATTCGCGAAGGTCATGCTGGCGGTGTCGCCCGCCGTGATGCTGTTCGACCCATCGCGATCGTTAAACGTAATGGATGCCGTGCCGCCGCCCGTGCAATTGGTCGAGACCGTTCCCGGGCCCGCCTGGCTTGCGGCGATAATGACCGAGAACAGGCTGATTGCGTAGAGGCTGTAGGTATCGCGCGAGCCGAAGTACGTGTAGGCGGCAGCGGTTTGCGCATTCAGGTAGCCGTTGGCCGGGTCTGCCAGTCTGATGGACGAAGGTTGCTGCGGCGCGGGCGGCACGATCCCCCCGCCATCATCCCCGCCGCCACACGCAGCCAATGAAACCGCCATCGCGGTGATCAATGTCGTCTGTAGCCATGTCTTCACAGCAACCTCCTTATTCTTTTTAAGGTGATTCAAAAATCTGTGCTGGAGACATCAGCTTATGCAGCGTGAATTCAATTGCCTTTGACGATTAAAAGTTCATTGATCCACCGCAATACACTGCGCGCGTCAAAATCATCTGACAAAGCAGAATCTGCCTGCGCTTTCATTGCAATCCAATATCTGAATATCCGGCAATCTCATGCGCGCCCCCTCACCTTCGCGTGTCATTCCCCATCGCTTATTTGCATCACCACCCGCGCATTCAACGTGCGTGCCTTCGAGGAAGACTCGTCCGACCGTCAGGCGCGCAAGCGTCGCCCGCGGCGTCAACAGCGCGACACGCCCCTGTCTTCGTTCTATGATCCAGCCTTCAATGATGGTTGCTGAACAGGAGAAGACCATGGGCGAAGCCAAACGACGCGGCACGCAAGCCGAACGCATGTCCCAGGCGCAGAGCCGGCTGGAAGCGCTGCGCCCCGACAAGTTGGTCTGCGGCGCCTGCCAGACCGGCTTTACCGAATTCGAAGGCATGGAGCCGCGCGACATGCCGGGCATCCGTGCCATCTTCGGCGGCGAATGCCCGAACTGCGGCCAAAGCGTGATTTCGTTCAATGGCGAGCCCGAGGCGGTCGCCGCAGCCATGCTCGCGTATCAAGATGCGATGGAAAACGCCAAGCTCGGCGCACAGACCCAGGAAGGCAAGCACGTACCGTACGTGGACGAAGATGACAAGCCCACGCACCACTGAGTTGCAGACCATGGAAAATCGCCCCGCGACACGCCGCTACCGCCACTACAAGGGCGGCGAGTACGAATGGCTTTGCGAAGCGACGTACGAGCCCGATCCGGCGATCAAGATGACGGTCTATCGGGCCGCCAACGGCACCATCTGGACGCGCCCTTCCACCATGTTCCACGAACTGGTAGAGGTCGAAGGCCAGCAGGTGCCGCGCTTCGCGCCGATCGACTGAGGCAGGTTCGCGCCCCGTTGCGCAGCCGTCTTGGGTCGCCATTTTGGGTGATTCCGCACACGCGGCTGGCTGTATTGCGCCGGCATCCGCCGGTTGAGCGCGATCAGCCCGTCGCATGCGTGCGTTGCAATTCACCGGCTGCCGGCACACGGCGCTCGAACGTGACGCGGACACGGCGCGAGAACTGCAGGTAGACGCCGCACGTGGCCACCATTGCCACGGCGACCGCCACGCCATTGATGAGGGTGCCACGCGCGCCCGGCACGCCACCCGCCACCAGCATCAGTCCGATCAGCGGCGGCAGCAACGCCATATGCACGATCGTGGCGCGCCGAAACGCGCTGTCGTGCGTGGTGGCCAGCACCAGCACGGTCACGCACGAGATCAGATAAAGCAGCGTTGTCAGGTTGATGGCCCCGCTGCCCGGCGTATCCGCGTTGAAAAGGTCAGCGCCCGCCAGCCGCACGGCGTCGACCGACAGGCCCTGCCAGAACACCCAGGTCGGCCCGGCAATCGCCACCGCAAGCACCCACGGCAGCCACCCGGCTATACCGTACAGCGGATGATGTTCCGCTTCCGACGGGTCGATGTCGACCCAGCGATGCGTCAGCATGAGGCACCCCCTGGCTTGGTTTCCTGCTCTGCGGGCGGGTTGTTCCGGCGCATGCCCTGAGGCACGTGCTTCCCCTATTGCTCAGCTTAGGTCGTGGGCCGGCACGCGCAATGCGGGAGGAACCCCGAGCGCACAAACGGGTTGCGCCACATCAATCACCGCCGGAAGAGGCGTGGACGGTCGGGGTCGTACAGCGGGTCGGGCGTGATCTGCGTCAGTTGCAGCACGCCGGCCGGGTCGAAATAGAAGTGCATCAGCGAGGGCCAGACGTCGTCCGACTTGAAGCGATACGACCACACCAGCCGATCCATGCGCGGGAAGTACGCCGTCTCCACTGGCCTGCCGAAATGGCGAAGTACGTCGTCCTTCGTCCAGACCCCGACCTTGGCCTGGGCAAACTCCAGGCTGCTCAGGACCTGTTTGAATGCGATGAGTCTGCCGCTGGCGTCAAAGTCGGCTGCATAGGTGAACTGCCCGTAGGGTTGGGTCGGGTACAGCCAGCGCGTGCCGCCGTTCAGCGGATAGGTTTCGCGCGGCGGTCCGAATTGCGCCTGCACCGCGGATGCGTCGCCGCCGACGAGCCGCTGCCCTTTCGTCACCGGGGATTCCAGTGCCGCACATCCCGCCATTGCCGCGACCATCGTCGCTGCCGCCAGCCAACGCGTCACGCGCATGACAGCCGCCTCCATCCGACCATTGAACCCTGACAGTGTAGCGCCGCCTGGGCCTTCATCATGCGAGCAACGGCGTGATGTCCAGGTGTGAGGCAGCAAGCCGGGCATCGGCGGCGGGCAGGCGCGGGACCGTGCCGAGGTGCGGTGCGTCGATCCAGCGGCGCAGGGTCGCGACATTGTCGTCAAGCCCGGCCATGCCGGCGTCGACCACATTGCCAACCCAGCCAGCCAGGCGCAGCCCGCGTGCGGCAATGGCTTCCGCCGTCAATGCGGCGTGGTTCAGGCAACCCAGCCGCAGCCCGACCACCAGGACCACCGGCAAGCCCAGCGC
>JAGWNU010000071.1 GCA_028871175.1 Burkholderiaceae bacterium
TTCGCGGCCATCACCTGCTGCCTGATCGTGGGCTCGTTCGCCGAGCGCATGAAGTTCTCCGCGGTGCTGGCCTTCATGGTGCTGTGGTTCACCTTCAGCTACCTGCCGATCGCGCACATGGTCTGGTTCTGGCCGGGTCCGGACGGCTTCACGGATGCCAAGGCGGCCGAGTTGATGACGGCCAAGTCGGGCTGGCTGTTCCAGAAGGGCGCGCTGGACTTTGCCGGCGGTACCGTGGTGCACATCAACGCCGCCGTCGCGGGCCTGGTGGGTGCCTTCCTGTTCGGCAAGCGTATCGGCTTTGGCCGTGAGGCGCTCAAGCCGCACAGCCTGACGCTGACCATGGTCGGTGCCTCGCTGCTGTGGTTCGGCTGGTTCGGCTTCAACGCGGGTTCGGCCCTGGAAGCCAACGGCAGCGCTGCGCTGGCCTTCGTCAACACGCTGCTGGCGACCGCCGCTGCCGTGCTGTCGTGGAGCTTCGGCGAGTGGATCGGCAAGAGCAAGCCGTCGATGCTGGGTGCCGCGTCGGGTGCCGTGGCCGGCCTCGTGGCCATCACGCCGGCAGCCGGCTTCGTCGGCCCCATGGGCTCGATCGCCCTGGGCGTCATCGCCGGCTTGCTGTGCCTGTGGGGCGTGACGGGCCTCAAGCGCATGCTCGGCATGGACGATACGCTGGACGTGTTTGGCGTGCACGGCGTGGGCGGTATCCTCGGCGCGCTGCTGACGGGCGTGTTTGCCGCACCGAGCCTCGGCGGCACCGGCATCTACGACTACGTCGCCAACAAGGTGGCCGATGATTATTCGATCGCCGGACAACTGTGGATCCAGTTCCAGGGCGTACTGACCACGGTCATCTGGTCGAGTGTCGTAGCCTTCATTTCGTACAAGATCGTCGATGCGATCGTCGGGCTGCGCGTGCCGGAGGAAGAGGAGCGCGAGGGCTTGGACATCACGTCCCACGGCGAAACCGCCTACGAAGACTGATCGTTCCCCTGAGTCAGCAAAAGACCCGGCCGCATGCCGGGTCTTTTCATTGGCGCACCCTTGAGCCTTCAAGTCTTAATTCCGATCTTAAAAACCTTCAATTGCCTGTCTTTATGCGGACGCTTACATTCCAGTCGTGGTTTCCTCCACCTGCAGAACGCTCCCCGTATCTGTCAGGCTATTCCCCAAGCGCGGCAGCCCCGCGCTTTTTTTTATCCGCAGTTTTTGTGCGAATCGGTGCATCGCCGCACACATCTCCTTCTCCGCCCTTGCGAAATCGGCCAGCGACCGCATATCGATAGCCCGCTGTCGTCTGCAAGCTATTGCCTGTTCCTCTACAATCGGACCGGGCGATAAATAACATCAATAGGAAGGGTATGGTTCCGCACTTGATCACCGCGCTGAACGGGCCGCTGCTGGAGCTCGAGCAGAAGATTCTTGACGCCACGCCCGCAATCGAACGGTGGTTCCGCCTCGAATGGCAGGAGCACACACCGCCGTTCTACTGTTCGGTGGACCTGCGCAACGCCGGTTTCAAGCTGGCGCCGGTCGACACGAATCTCTTCCCCGGGGGCTTCAACAATCTCGCCCCCGAGATGTTGCCGCTGGCCGTGCAGGCCGCAATGGCCGCCATCGAGAAGATCTGCCCGGACGCGAAGAATCTGCTGCTGATTCCCGAGCGCCACACGCGCAACATGTTCTATCTGCAGAACGTGGCGCGGCTGTCGCAGATCATGCGCCAGGCGGGTTTGAATGTGCGCCTCGGATCGCTTTCAGAGGGCATCACGGAACCGACGCCAATTGACCTGCCTGACGGTCAGCGCTTGGTTGTCGAACCGATCAAGCGGATCGGGACCAAGGGCCGCCGGGTTGGCATGGACGACTTCGATCCGTGCTCGATCCTGTTGAACAACGATCTGTCGGCGGGTGTCCCCCCCATCCTCGAGAACATCCACGAGCAATACTTGCTGCCGCCGCTGCACGCCGGGTGGTCGCAGCGTCGCAAGACCAATCACTTCGCGGCATACGACGAAGTGGCCAAGAAGTTCGCCAAGCTGATCGACATTGATCCGTGGATGGTCAACCCGTACTTCACCAAGTGCAAGGGCCTGGATTTCCACGAGCGCACCGGCGAGGAAGAGCTCGCGCATGCAGTGGAGACCGTGCTCAAGAAGACCGCCAAGAAGTACAAGGAATATGGCGTGACCGAAACCCCGTACGTGGTCGTCAAGGCGGATGCCGGCACCTACGGCATGGGCGTGATGACGGTGCGCGATCCTTCCGAGGTCAAGGGCCTGAACCGGAAGGAGCGCAACAAGATGAGCGTGGTCAAGGAGGGGCTGGAGGTCTCCGAGGTGATCGTGCAGGAAGGTGTGCACACCTTCGAGAAGATCAACGAAGCCGTGGCCGAGCCGGTCGTCTACATGATCGATCGCTACGTGGTGGGCGGCTTCTACCGGGTTCACACCGGCCGCGGCATCGATGAAAATCTGAATGCGCCGGGCATGCATTTCGTGCCACTGCCGTTCGCGTCGAATTCGCTGCCGGACAGCCACGCCAAGCCGGGCGCCGGCGAGCCAAACCGTTTCTACATGTATGGCGTGGTGGCGCGCCTGGCCTTGCTGGCCGCGTCGCTCGAGCTCGAGAAGACCGACCCGAACCCGCTGATCTGATCGCCGTACCACGCTGCTGACGGAGCCGCCATGCGCATCCTGTTCATCGTCGATCCGCTGTCGACGTTCAAGATTTACAAGGATTCCACGTTTGCGATGATGCGCGAGGCGGCTGCGCGCGGCTACGCGATCTACACCTGCCTGCAATCGGAACTCGCCCTGGCGGGCAATGTGGTGGAAACCGTCGCCACGCCCATCGCGCTGACCGGCAATGAGGACGGGTACGACTGGTACCGAGCCGGCGATCCGCGCCTGCTGCCGCTCACGGGCTTCGACGCCGTGCTGATGCGCAAGGACCCGCCGTTCGACATGGAATATGTCACCAGCACGTGGCTGCTGGAGATCGCCGAGCGGCAGGGCGCGCGCATCTTCAACAAGCCCCAGGCGATTCGTGACCACTCCGAGAAGCTGGCCATCGCGCAATTTCGCGAGTTCACCGCGCCGACCATTGTGTCGCGTGATGCCCGTCGCCTGCGCGATTTCCACGCCGAGCAGGGCGACGTCATCTTCAAGCCGCTCGACGGCATGGGCGGCACGGGCATCTTTCGTGTAGGGCCGGATGGCCTGAACCTCGGCGCCGTGATCGAAACGCTGACCAACAACGGCGCGCGCACGATCATGGCTCAGCAGTACATTCCCGCCATTCGGGACGGCGACAAACGCATCCTCCTGATTGGCGGTTCCCCTGTCCCGCACGCTCTGGCCCGCGTGCCGATGGCCGGTGAGGTGCGCGGCAACCTGGCGGCGGGTGGCACCGGCCGCGCACAGCCGCTGTCGGAGCGTGATCAAGTGATTGCAAACGCACTCGCGCCGGTCCTGTGGCAGCGCGGCTTGCTGCTGGTCGGGCTGGACGTCATCGGCGACTACCTGACCGAAGTGAACGTCACCAGCCCGACCTGCTTCCAGGAAATCACGCAGCAGACCGGCTTCAATGTGGCGGGGATGTTCATCGATGCGCTGGAGCGCGCCGTCGGCAAGACGAGCGTGCTGGGGCGGAAGCCCGCCTAGCAGGAACGCGCAGCCCCCCTCCTGCGGATGTCCTCCGCTCGGGGGAGTCTCGCCTTATCCGCGGCGTGTGGCGCAAACGGCCCTGATACAATCGGTTCTACACCGATTCGCTTTTCGATCATGGCAGGGATTCTGATCATCGCGCATGCGCCGCTGGCGAGCGCATTGCGCGATTGTGCTGCACACGTGTATTGCGGCCAGCCTGAACGGCTGGATGCGATCGACGTCCTGCCCGATGCTGACCCAGCTGCCGTGCTGGCCCAGGCGCGCGCCAAGCTCGCCGAGCTTGTCGAGGGCAACGGCGCGCTGGTGCTCACCGATATCTTCGGGGCGACGCCCGCAAACATCGCGTCGCGCCTGGCCGATCCCGGCCGTGTGCGCGTGCTGGCCGGCGTGAATCTGCCGATGCTGGTGCGTGCCATCTGCTACCGCACCGAAAAGCTGGACCAGCTCGCAGCCAAGGCGTTGGCCGGCGGCTCGCAGGGCGTACTGCAGGTCGGCTCGACAGCCGTTCAGAACCAGGTTGCCAACCATCCGGACAAATATGCTGCAGAGGGATATCACCATCATCAATAAGCTCGGCTTGCATGCCCGAGCCTCGGCCAAACTCACGCAGCTCGCCAGCAAGTTCGACAGCCACATCAAGATGTCTCGCAACGGCCGCCAGGTCGATGCCAAGAGCATCATGGGGGTGATGATGTTGGCCGCCGGCATCGGCTCAACCGTCACGCTGGAGATCGACGGCCCCGACGAGCAGGACGCCATGGATGGCCTGGTTGCCCTCATCAATGACCGCTTCGGTGAAGGCGAGTAACGCCTGAGCCCACCGCCGTTTTCAGCCAGCGCCTTTTATGCCCTTCACCCTGCACGGCATCCCGGTTTCACGTGGTATTGCCATCGGCCGCGCGCACATGCTGGCACGTGCGGCGCTGGACGTGTCGCACTACTTGGTCGACGAGGACAAGCTCGACGCCGAGGTCGAGCGCTTGCGCAAAGCCCGCGCCGCTGTGCGCGCCGAGCTGGCCGGGCTCAAGCGTGATCTGCCCGTCGACGCCCCGGAAGAGATGGGCGCTTTTCTCGACGTGCATGCGATGATTCTCGATGATCCGCTGCTGTCGCAGGTCCCCGAGACCCTCATCCGCCAGCGCCGCTACAACGCCGAGTGGGCGTTGACCACCCAGCTCGAGGAGTTGATCCGCCAGTTTGGTGAAATCGAGGATGAATACCTGCGCGAGCGCAAGGCGGATATCGAACAGGTTGTCGAACGCATCCTGAAGGTGCTGGCCGGTGCGCCGGCGTTGGCCCCTGCACCGGTGGCCGTCGGCTGCGACCCGGACGCCGGCATGGTCGTCGTTGCGCATGACATTGCGCCCGCCGATATGCTGCAGTTCCGTGACCAGACCTTCGCCGGTTTTGTGACGGATCTTGGCGGACGCACGTCGCACACCGCCATCGTCGCGCGCAGTCTCGACATTCCAGCAGCGGTTGGCGTGCATAACGCGAGCACGTTGATCCGCCAGGACGACATCATCATCATCGATGGCGATAACGGTATCGTGATTGTCGATCCGAACGCCGCCATCCTCGAGGAATACCGCCATCGCCGCAGCGAAAGCGAGCTGCAGAAGAAGCGCCTCGAGCGCCTGCGCCACACGCCGACCGTCACCCTCGACGGCACGCAGATTGATCTGCTGGCCAATATCGAGATGCCCGAGGATGCGGCGGCTGCCGTAAAGGCTGGCGCAGTCGGCGTTGGCTTGTTCCGCTCGGAGTTTCTCTTCATGAACCGGCGCGGCGCGCTGCCGGATGAGGACGAGCAGTTCCGCGCGTACCGCACTGCGGTCGAATCGATGATGGGTCTGCCGGTCACCATCCGGACCATCGACATCGGCGCGGACAAGCCGCTCGATATCCGCGACGACGTGTTCGAAACCGCGCCGAACCCGGCGCTCGGGCTGCGCGCCATCCGCTGGTCGCTGTCGGAGCCGGCGATGTTCCTCACGCAATTGCGCGCGCTGCTGCGCGCCTCGGCCTTCGGGCCCGTGAAGATTCTCGTGCCGATGCTTGCGCACGCCCGCGAGATTGATCAGACGCTTGAGCTGCTCGCGCGCGCCAAGGCGTCGCTTGATGAAGACGGGCTGGCCTACGACCCAGGCATCAAGGTCGGCGCCATGATCGAAATTCCGGCCGCCGTGCTGATCCTGCCCGTATTTCTGCGCCGCATGGATTTCTTCTCCATCGGCACCAACGACCTGATCCAGTACACGCTCGCCATCGACCGCGCCGACAACGCGGTGGCGCATCTGTACGACCCGCTGCATCCGGCCGTGCTGCAGTTGATTGCACGCACCATTCGCGAAGGGCTCCAGGCTGGCAAGCCGGTGTCGGTATGCGGCGAAATGGCCGGTGATGCAACCATGACACGCCTGCTCATCGGCATGGGGCTGACCGAGTTTTCGATGCATCCGTCGCAACTGCTGCGGGTCAAGCAGGAGATTCTGCGGGCGGACCGCCCGCGGCTGATGCGAGAGGTCGATCGTCTGCTGCACGCCTGTGAACCGGCTGACATCCAGGACGCTCTCGGCGCGCTCGCCCGCGCGTAATCTGGGTACGCCTTGCACGCCGGCCGTTGCGTCGGCGCATCGCAAGGCTACCCCGCGCGGTCGACCTAAGTGATTGAAGTTGCACGTTTTTCTAGGGAAAGACGGCTCGTCGGCACCCGCATGCCCCTTCCCCCAATATGGTGTAGAACAAGAATTGTTCTCATTACCATTCTCTGTTATTCTGATCTGGCAGCGCGTTCTGAGCGTTGCTGGAGGAATGCCGTGTACGTGTGCATCTGCAATCAAGTGACCGACCACGAAATCCATGGCGCCGCCCGCCTGGGTGTGTCCACGCTGGATGAGCTCGCCGAGACGCTGGGCGTCGGCACGTGCTGCGGGCAATGTCGGGACTGCGCCAGGCAGGTGCTCGCAGAGGCCGTGAGTTGCATCCCTGTCGACCACGTGTTGGGCCACGCCGGCACGCATGCCATAATCGAGCGTCGCGACGAGCCCGTTGCCAACGACCAAGCCGTCTCGGCCAGCGTCTTGGCTGCCTGACCCTTCCCGTCTCCCTTTCTTGATCGCCGCGATTTGCCGCCCGGACCTGCGGTCCTGATGGCAGAGGTCGCTCGGTCAGGTCCAGGGCTCGCCTTGAACGGACGCGTGCGTGCGTCCCTTACCAGCAGGAGCCCCGAGAATGAAAGGCGATAAGAAGGTCATCCAGTATCTGAACGCCCAGCTCAAAAACGAGCTGACCGCCATCAACCAGTATTTCCTCCACGCGCGCATGTATGGCCATTGGGGACTCAAGCGGATTGGGGACCACGAGTACAAGGAGTCCATCGGCGAGATGAAGCACGCCGACCGACTGATCGAGCGCATCCTGATGCTCGATGGCCTGCCCAACCTGCAAGACCTCGGTAAGCTCTTCATCGGCCAGGACACCAAGGAGATCATCGAATGCGATCTCAAGCTCGAGCGCGCTGCGCACGGTACGGTGGTTGAGGGCATCGCTTACTGTGAATCGGTCAAGGATTATGTCAGCCGCGAAATCCTCGTCGATATCCTGGACGACACCGAAGAGCATATCGACTGGCTGGAGACACAGCTGGAGCTGATCGACAAGGTCGGTATCCAGAACTATCTGCAATCGCAGATGGAGCCCGCGGGCGAGTGAGCCTGTCAGCCGGTAAAAAAGAAGGAGGCCTCGGCCTCCTTTTTTGTTGTGGTGGTTCGCCGTATTCAGTGGGCGTCGCCGCAAACCGGGCACGTTGCCTGACGCGCCACGCGCATCGTTGTCCATTCCATCGACAAACCGTCCAGCATCAGCAGGCGTCCCGTGAGCGAACGTCCGATACCGGCAGTCAGTTTGAGCGCCTCCGCAGCCTGCACCGTGCCGACCATGCCGACGAGCGGTGAGAAGACGCCCATCGTCGCACACGCCACATCGGGCACGGCCTCATCCGGCGGAAACAGGCAGGCGTAGCACGGGCCGCCAGCCCTGGTGTCGAACACGCTGATCTGTCCGTCGAAGCGGATCGCCGCGCCCGATACCAGCGGCACGCCCGCGCGTACGCAGGCACGATTGGCAGCCTGGCGCGTCGCGAAGTTGTCCGAGCAATCCAGCACGACGCTGACATCCTGAAGCAGTGCGCCGAAGTCGTCGGCATTGAGCCGGTGCTGCAGGGCGTTGACGCGGACGTCTGGGTTCAGCCGCGCGATCGCCGCCTGCGCCGATTCCACCTTCGGGCGTCCAACCGACGCTGTCGTATGCAGGATCTGGCGCTGCAGGTTGGTCAGGTCCACCGTGTCGTCGTCGACGATGGTGAGCGTACCGACACCCGCCGCCGCCAGGTAGGGCAGGGCAGCTGCGCCCAGCCCCCCCGCGCCGATGACCAGTGCGTGCGCGTCCAGCAGGCGTGTCTGCCCCTCGATGCCGATTTCGTCGAGCAGGATATGGCGCGAATAGCGCAACAGTTGTTCGTCGTTCATGGGGGGGTGCAATGAAAAAGGCCGTGCAAAGCACGGCCTCGTAAGTTTGCCAGTCTTTGCCGATGTGTGGATCAGCGGGCGCCAGTCGGCTCCGGCACGGGCTGCACACCGCTGGCCGGGCCTGCCGGCGCCTTCGGTGTGGCCGGTTCGGAAGCCGGCGCGGCCTTGCCCTTGGGGAGCTTGGCGGGCGCGCTCGACAACTTGGCCGCCGACGACTTCACGGCTTTGTCGGGTACCGCCGCTGCCGCGGTCTCCAGCACCGATTTCGAGCGCTTGACCGGCAGACCCTTCAGGTCGGCAATGGCCTGCTGCAGCATGAAGTCGTCGGTCGAGCCGAATTCGATGGGCTTCTTGTTGCGTTCCTTTTCCCGCTGCTCCGGCGTCTTCTTGGCGTTTTCTTCTTCCAGGCGGCGCAGTTCTTCGATGCGGCGCTTTTCGCGCTCGTTCATCTCTGCGACTTCCGATTCCTGCTTGTTATGCAGGTGGCGCTCGGTGTCGATTTCGCGAGTGATCAGCGCGTCATCCGGGTCACCGTCCGGATTTTGGTCAACCGGGATATCCGGCCGGATACCCTTGGCCTGGATCGACTTGCCCGACGGCGTGTAGTAGTAGGCGATCGTCAGCTTGATGCCGGTATCGTTGGACAGCGGCCGCACCGTCTGCACCGAGCCCTTGCCGAAGGTCGTCTTGCCCATCGTCTTGGCACGGTGATGGTCTTGCAGCGCGCCGGCCACGATTTCCGACGCGGACGCGGTATAGGCGTTGGTCAGCACGATGATCGGCACCGTCTTGAATTCCGGATCCAGGCCGACGAGCGGGTCGGAGTCGAAGTTGCTCAAGCGGTAGTTGGCGAACGTCGCCTTGTAGGTGCGCTTGGCGTCCGGCACCTGGCCGTTGGTCGAGACCACCGTGACGTCAGGCGGCAGGAAGGCGGCCGCCACGCCCACCGCAGCTTGCAGGACGCCGCCTCCGTTGTTGCGCAGATCGAGGATCAGCCCCTTCAGATGGCCGTCCTGATGCGCCAGGTCGTTCAGCTTCTTGGCCAGATCCGGAACGGTGCGTTCCTGGAAGCTGGTGATCCGAACCCAGGCGAGGTCGTCACCGAGCATCTTTGCCTTGACCGACTGCACCTGGATCTCGGCGCGCGTGATCGTCACCGGGAACGTACGCTCTTCCTTCTTGCGATAGATGGTGAGCGTGACCTTGGTTCCGGGCGCGCCGCGCATGCGCTTGACGGCTTGCTCCAGCGGCATGCCCCGCACGGGCTTGTCGTCGATGCGGGTGATCAGGTCGCCGGGCTGCACGCCGGCGCGGAAGGCCGGGGTGTCCTCAATCGGGTTGATGACCTTGACCAGGCCATCCTCCTGAGAAATCTCGATGCCCAGACCGGCGAAGCGGCCCTGGGTGCCTTCCTGCAGTTCCTGGAAGTCTTTCTTGTCGAGATACGCCGAGTGGGGATCAAGGCTGGCGACCATGCCCTTGATGGCTTCGGTGAGGAGCTTGTCGTCGTCCACCGGCTCGACGTATTCGCGCTTGATCTGACCAAAGATGTCGGCCATCAGGCGGAGCTTTTCCAGCGGTAGCGGCCCTACCGTCGCGTTCTGCGCGGTGGCGGAGAGCTGGAGCGTCGCCAGAACCCCGGTAACGAGGCCAATGGCGATCAAGCTGATGTTCTTGAGCGAAGTTCGCATGTGTCGAGGGCAGACGTGGAAACGATAGATAAACTTGACCCGGGATAGCTCGCGCACATCCCGGGTAACAGGCTTCGACAGTATAAAGGTGTTGGAGTGCCCAGCGCCTCGTTACGGCTTATTTCGACTTGCCCTGGCTGGCCACTGCCGCAAGCGACGCGGCAATCGCATCCTGATCGCCCAGGTAGTAATGGCGGATCGGCTTGAGGTTGGCGTCCAGTTCATACACCAGCGGCGTGCCATTCGGAATGTTCAAGCCGACGATGTCAGCGTCCGAAATGCCGTCCAGGTACTTCACCAAGGCGCGGATGCTGTTGCCGTGCGCGGCAATTACAACACGCTTGCCGCTCCGGATGGCGGGGGCAATCGACTCGTCCCACAGCGGCAACACGCGCGCGACGGTGTCCTTGAGGCATTCGCTCAGAGGCACCTGTTCGCGCGTCAGGCCCGCGTAGCGCGGATTGCCGAAGACGTCGTTCGTGGCGCCGGGCTCGAGGGCGGGCGGCGGCGTATCGTAGCTGCGGCGCCAGATCAGGACCTGCTCGTCGCCATATTGCGCGGCGGTTTCGGCCTTGTTCAGGCCCGACAGCGCGCCGTAGTGGCGCTCGTTCAGGCGCCATTCGTTGCGGGTCGGGATCCACATCAGATCCATTTCATCCTGCACGTGCCACAGCGTGCGGATCGCGCGCTTGAGCACCGAGGTGTAGGCCAGGTCGAACGTAAAGCCGGCCTCGCGCAGCAGGCGGCCGCCTTGCCGGGCCTGGGCGATGCCCGTGTCGGTCAGGTCGACGTCGACCCAGCCAGTAAAGCGGTTCTCCAGGTTCCACGTTGATTCGCCGTGGCGGATAAGGACGAGCTTATGCATGACTGCCATGATGAGAAGTGAGAAAAACTGCGTGCCGGGCCTGCGCCGATGTGTGGAGGCTTTATCGTGTGGCCGTCGAAACCGACTATTTTATAATGCCGCCGGCGCGAGGCGCCCGAACCGTTCGGATGACGCCAGCCCGACTCCTCCAGGAAACCGATACCGTGAAGTTCTTCGCCGATTACAACAACCTTGCACTGCTTGCCGTCGCTATCGTTTCGGGCGGGCTGCTGGTCTGGTCGTCCGTCCAGCGCCGCATTGCGGGCGGCGGTGGCGCCAAGCTGAGCGCCTCCGCGGCAACCCAGCTCATCAACCGCCGCAACGCCATCGTGGTGGACGTGCGTGAAAGCGGCGAATACGCCGCCGGTCATTTGCCGCAAGCCAAGCATGCACCGCTTGGTGAACTGGAAGGCAAGGCCGGCAGCCTTGCAAAGAATAAAGAGACCCCCATCATCCTCGTGTGCCAGACCGGCCAGCGTGCCGGGCGGGCTCAAGCGGTCCTGAAGCGGGCCGGTTACAGTGAGGTCTATTCGCTCGAAGGTGGATTGGCCGCCTGGCAGCAGGCCGGTCTTCCGGTCGTCAAATAAGACAGCGAGGATTGATGTATGGCGCACGTGGTCATGTACAGCACCACCGTCTGCCCTTATTGCGTGGCAGCGGAAAAACTCCTGAAGCAGCGCGGTGTCGAGCAGATTGAAAAGATCCTGATCGACCGCGAACCCGGCAAGCGCGAAGAGATGATGACGCGTACCAACCGCCGTACCGTGCCGCAAATCTATATCGACGATCGCCACATCGGCGGCTTCGACGATCTGTCGGCACTGGATCGTGAAGGTGGGCTGGTGCCCCTGCTCGCCGTCTGATTTCGCGGCAGGGCACTCCATGAAAACGCCCGGCTTCGACCGGGCGTTGGACTTTTGGGCCGACTCGCGTGGTGGGCACGATTGCGTCATGTACCATACGCGTTTCGCGCGCCGGGCAGGTTCCGCAGCGCACCGATCACACCCCTATTTCCAAGGCGAGTCATGAGCGACCAGCAACAGCAGCAACCGGGCCAGGACGGCCAGCCATTCTTCAACATTCAGCGCGTCTACCTGAAGGATCTGTCGCTGGAGCAGCCGAACTCGCCGCACATCTTCCTCGAGCAAGAGCAGCCGACGGTGGAAGTGCAGGTGGACGTCTCCGCCTCGCAACTGGCCGAAGGCGTGTTTGAAGTGACCGTCATCGGCACGGTGACGACCAAGGTGCAAGAGAAGGTTGCGTTCCTGGTGGAAGCCAAGCAAGCGGGCATCTTCGATATCCGCAATGTGCCGGCCGAGCAGATGGACCCGCTGCTGGGCATCGCCTGCCCGACCATCGTGTACCCGTACCTGCGCTCGAACATTGCCGACACCATCGGTCGCGCCGGGTTCCAGCCGATCCACTTGGCCGAGATCAACTTCCAGGCACTGTACGAGCAGCGCCTGGCAGCCGCCATGGAGCAGGCACAGGCCGCAGGCGGTAGCGGTCTGGTGATGCCGGACGGCTCGAAGGCGACCCATTAAGCACGAGGCGCCCTGCGCCAGAAGCCCGCGCCGGCCACACGCTTGCGCGGGCATTTTTTCGTCTGATCGATAGTGAACAAGCGCATGCGAATTTCCGTTCTGGGCGCCGGCGCCTGGGGTACCGCCCTGGCCAGCCATGCCGCGCAATCGCACGATGTCGTGCTGTGGGGCCGCGACGACAGTCTCGTCGCGCAGATGGCCGCCACACATGTCAATGCGACGTATCTGCCCGGCATTGCGCTGCAGGCGCCGCTGCGGTTCGATGCCAACCTGCAATCAGCGCTCGACCATGCCGCAGGAGACGATGCGCTCGCCGTCATTGCTTCGCCTGTCGCCGGGCTCGCGGACCTGACGCGTGCGATTGCGGCGCACAGCGGTGTGCGCAACGTGATCTGGCTGTGCAAGGGTTTCGATCCCGAGACTGGTGCGCTCCCGCACGCCATCGTCGCCGAGGTGCTGGCGCAGACCGGTCGCACCGACCTGGCCGTGGGCGTGCTTTCGGGCCCCAGCTTTGCCAAGGAGGTGGCGCAGGGGCTGCCGTGCGCGATGACGGTCGCTTCCACCAGTGAGGCGCTGTGCAAGCTCACCCAGAGCGCCTTTCACCATCACGCGATGCGCGTCTATGGGAGCGACGACCTTGTCGGCGTGGAGGTCGGTGGCGCGGTCAAGAATGTGCTGGCCATCGCCACGGGTGCGGCCGATGGCCTGGGACTCGGCCTGAATGCGCGCGCTGCGCTCGTCACGCGCGGCCTGGCGGAGATGACGCGCCTGGGGCTGGCGCTCGGCGGCCGTCCGGAAACGTTCATGGGTCTGACGGGCATGGGCGACCTGCTCCTCACCGCCACCGGTGATCTCTCGCGCAATCGCGCCGTGGGTATGCAGCTCGCCCAGGGCCGGACGCTGGATGACATCCTGCGCAGCCTCGGCCACGTTGCCGAGGGCGTGCGCTGCGCTCGGGCTGTTGCTGCGTTGGCGCGCGCGAGGGGCGTCGACATGCCCATCACCTTTACGGTGTGCGAAGTCCTGTTCGAGGGCCTCGCGCCGGCGCGTGCGGTTGAGCGCCTGCTGCAGCGCGACGCCAAGTCGGAGTCGGCCCGCTAGGACAAGTGGTCCGGCTGGAGGCGGGCGGCATCCGGCTCAGGCGCCGCCTGCGAACCCGTGTTGCCGCCAGGCTTCAAAGACCACGACCGCCACGGTATTCGACAGATTCAGGCTGCGGTTGTTGGGCCGCATCGGCAGGCGGATGCGTTGCGACGGCGGAAAGGATTCGCGGCGCGCTTCCGAGAGGCCACGGGTTTCCGAGCCGAACACAAACCAGTCGCCCGGCTGGAACGCCAGGCTCGCGAACGGTGTCGAGCCACGCGTGGTCAGTGCGAACATGCGTGCCGCATCCGGTTGCGCGTCGCGCAGAAACGCCTCCCAGTCGGCGTGCACGCGCATCGTTGCGTACTCGTGATAGTCAAGACCGGCGCGTCGCATGCGGGCATCTTCGAGCGGAAAGCCCAGGGGTTCGATCAGGTGCAACTGTGCGCCGGTGTTTGCGCACAGGCGGATCACATTGCCGGTGTTCGGCGGGATTTCGGGCTCGACGAGGACGACGTTGAACATGATGGCGGCAAGAGAGCTTGGGCGGCGAGCTTATCCAGATTGCAAAGGGTTGTCATCCCGCCACAGCCTTCCGGCAAGCCTGCGACACAATGCCGCATAAGCATGCAGTCAGGGCGTACGCAAGGCGACCACATTGGTGACGCATGCCGCGCCCGCGCGCTTGAGTTGCGTGGCGATTTCACCGAGCGTGGATCCCGTGGTCATGACATCGTCGATGACCCCGATGTGCTGCCCCGCCACGCGTGCCGGGTCTGTTACTTCAAAGGCGCCGCGCAGATTGGCCAAGCGTTCCGCCCGGTCCAGCGTGACTTGCGCTGGATTGTCGCGTACCCGGCGTAGCCCGTCTGCATGTGCAGGAATGCCAAGCCGCTTGCTCAAGCGGCGGGTGATCTCCCACGCCTGGTTATAACCGCGCGAGCGCAGGCGGGCTGCCGAGAGCGGCACAGGCAGGAGCAGGTCCGGCATGCGGCCAGGCGCGGCGACGAGCACGTCGCTCAAGCGCGCTGCCAGCCAGCTCGCAAGCGGCAATTCGGCCCGAAACTTCAATCCCGTGATGAGATGGTCCAGAGGCCAGGTGTAGTCGGCGATGACGACCGTAGTGTCGTAATCTGGCGCGCCGGCCAGGCATGTCGGGCAATGCCGGGCGCGCAGACGCGCTTCGAGGGGGGTGGCGCACTGCACGCAGCGGCGCCGATGCAGCAGAGGGGCGAGGTCCTCCGTACAGCCTGCGCACACCAGCTCTTGTTGTACCGCGCCGCACAGCGCACAGGCACACGGGAGCAGATGCCGCAGACGGGCGTGAAGCCACGCATTCAACCGGGAGTGGGGCATGGAAAAAGCCACTATCCAAGCCGGTTTCCAGCACTGGCGCCATCAGACAACGCCCAAAACAACCGGCCGGTATACTTGCGAGCCGCAGCCCCCGCCCTGTCTTGCTGATGTCCGATCCCATCCTCACCCGTCCTGCCGCTTTGCGGCGCGCCTTCGATCGTCGCGCCACGCGCTTTGCCGACGTGGATTTCCTGCTGCGCGAAGTGGGGGCTCGGATGCAGGACCGGCTCTCCTACATCAAGATGGCGCCAGGGCGTGCGCTAGACATCGGCTGCGGCCTGGGGCAAGGGCTGGCGGTGCTGCGAGCCCAGTACCCGGACGCGCAGATCTGCGGTGTGGACTGGTCGGCCGCCATGCTGGCGCGGGCGCGGCAACTTGATCCGCAGCGAACCGATGCCGGCTGGCTTGGCCGGCTGCTCAAGAAACGGCCCGTGTTCGACTTCGTTCAGGCCGATTTTCGTGCCCTGCCGTTTGCCAGCGCCTCGTTTGACCTGCTGTGGTCGAACCTTGCGCTGCATTGGGACCCCGCCCCGCACGCGATCTTCCCGGAATGGCACCGTATTACGGCCGAGGGCGGTTTGCTGATGTTCAGCCTGTTCGGTCCCGACACCCTGCGCGAACTGCGCAGTGCACTGGCGGGTATCGACGGGGACGTTCACACGCTGCGCTTCGTCGACATGCACGACATTGGCGACATGCTGGTCCATGGCCGCTGGTCCACGCCCGTGATGGACATGGAACAGCTCACCATCACTTACGAGTCGCCGCAGGCGCTGCTGGCCGACGTCCACCTGCTGGGCGGCATGGCCGGCCTCACGGATGACGATGGCCGGAGTCTGGCCGGCGCGGGCCTGCACACGCCGCGCTGGCGCCAGCGGCTATTCGACGCGCTTGACGCACAGCGCAACGCCGACGGTGTGATTCCACTGACCTTCGAAGTCGTCTACGGCCATGCCTGGAAGCTGGCACCCAG
>JAGWNU010000319.1 GCA_028871175.1 Burkholderiaceae bacterium
CGATGCCTTCGATCGACATCGGCATGTAGATCACGACGCGGTCGCCCATCTTGATGCCCAAGGCCTTCAGGCCGTTGGCGAAGCGGCAGACGCGCGCATGCAGTTCGCGGTAGGTGACGCGCGATACCTTGCCATCGTCCGTCTCGAAAATGATCGCAACCTTGTCGGCGTTGCCGTTTTCCAGGTTGCGTTCGAGGCAGTTGTACGAGGCGTTGAGTTCGCCGTCTTCAAACCACTTGTAGAACGGTGCGTTGGATTCATCCAGCACCTTGCTGAAGGGCTTGTGCCACAGCAGATGCTCGTGCGCCAGGCGTGCCCAGAAGCCTTCGTAGTCGTGTTCGGCTTCGGCGCACAGGGCGCGGTAGGCGTCCATGCCGGCGATGTTTGCCTGTTTGACAAAGGACGCGGGCGGGTCGAACACGCGCGTTTCCTGCAGGACAGATTCAATGCCAGCCATGATGTCTCCTGATAGCGATGTCTGTGATCGTTTTGCGGCGAATCTAAGCGGCTGACCTGACTCCAGCCTTACGCACTCTGACGCCTCAAACCGACGCGAAGGGCATTACTATAATGCGACAGCCCATCCAGGGGCGCGCATCGCACTGCAACATGATCGGCCTCAGAGCCGCACCCCGCGCCGCTTTCCATTCCATTCGTCATCGTGCCCATCCACGCCCTCTTCCTGATTGCTGCCATGGCACTGGTCGGCAGCAATGTCGGCTTCGGCAAGTCCATCGTCGCCGTCATGCCGGTGATGCTGTTTGCACTCCTGCGCTTTCTGATCGCCATCGTCTGCATGGCATCCTGGTACAAACCTTCGCGCATGCGCAAGGTGACGCGCGGCGAGTGGAAGAACCTCTTCCTGCAGGCGTTCTTCGGCACGTTCGGTTTTACGCTGCTGATGCTCAACGGCGTGCGGCTGACATCAGCGCTGGCCGCTGGCATCATCACCAGCACGATTCCGGCCGCCGTAGCGCTGCTGTCGTGGCTCGTGCTGCGCGAGAAGCCATCGGGACGGACACTGGTATCTGTCGTGCTGGCGGTGGCAGGCGTGGCATTGCTCAATGCCTATCGCGGCGGCGAATCGTCAGCGGGGGCACCCGGGGATGCTTCGGAGGCGTTGCTAGGCAATGCGCTCGTGATGGGCGCCGTGCTGTGTGAGTCGATCTACGTGATCCTGTCACGGCGCCTGACACAAACCCTTCCCGCCATCGAGATCTGCGCGTACACGCACCTGATCGGCGCACTGCTGATGCTGCCGCTGGGCCTCGTGCCCCTCCTGACGTTCGATGTGGCGAGCGTGCCGCTCTCCATCTGGGCGCTGGTAGTCTGGTATGCCCTCTCGGCCAGCATCTTTTCGTTCTGGCTGTGGATGAAAGGCATCCGCCATGTGCCGGCGCATCTTGCGGGCGTCTTCACCTCCGTGCTGCCGATTGCGGCCGCCACCTACGGCATCGTCGCGCTGGGTGAGACGCCGGGCTGGTCGCACGGCGTGGCACTGGCATGTGTGGTCGCGGGCATCCTGGTCGCAAGCTGGCCTGCACGCCCCCGGCACCCGGTGCGCCCTCGGCGCGTGGCGGACCCATTGGATCCGCTTGATCCGTCTCTCGATCGGGAATAACGCGATTGCCGCAGGCGCTGCCCCGTAAGCGAATTCGCAAACCGGGATCGATACAATCGTGCCCTTTTACCCGCCCCATTCCACATGAAGTCGCCCATCGCTCCGTTGCGGCCCATTCCTCGGCTGATTTTCTTTTCCCGCTGGCTTCAACTGCCGCTGTACCTCGGCTTGATCATTGCGCAGGCGGCCTACGTGTACCTGTTCGTGATCGAGGTCTGGCATCTGGTCTCGCATGTGACAGAACTCGACGAAACCAAGATCATGCTGGCCGTGCTCGGCCTGATCGATGTCGTGATGATCTCCAACCTGCTGATCATGGTGATCATCGGCGGGTACGACATCTTCGTGTCCAAGCTCGGCATCGAGGGCCATGAGGACGAGCCCGAGTGGCTGGACCACGTCAACGCGGGCGTGCTGAAGGTCAAGCTGTCGATGGCGCTGATCAGCATCTCGTCCATCCACCTGCTCAAGACCTTCATTGATGCGGCCCAGAAAGACACGCACACGATCCTCTGGCAGGTGGTGATCCACGTGGCGTTCCTGGTGTCGGCCCTGGTCATGGCGTGGGTGGATCGCATTGTCTCGCATGCCCACCCGCACGGCGCGGCCGCCAACGCACATTGACCCTGCGCCCTGGGGCGCCGCGGCGATGCCGACGAAACCGGTCGGACAATCCGTGGCCAACATTGGGTGTATGATCGCAGGCTATTCTGAATCGGCAGCGCCCGCTGCCGGTGCGTAGTGCAGATCACTGCCCTGCCGCATCCCGGTTTCTCATCCCTACACGTTGGTCCCCCACCATGACCGTCATTCGTCAAGAAGACCTCATCCAGAGCGTCGCCGACGCCCTGCAGTACATCAGCTACTACCACCCGATGGACTACATCACTGCTCTGGGCCGCGCCTATGAGCAGGAGCAGAGCCCGGCCGCCAAGGATGCCATCGCGCAGATCCTGACCAACAGCCGCATGTGCGCTGAAGGCAAGCGCCCGATCTGCCAGGACACCGGCATCGTCACCGTCTTCCTGAAGGTGGGCATGAACGTGCGCTGGGATGGCGCCACGATGAGCCTGGAAGACATGGTCAACGAAGGCGTGCGCCGCGCGTACAACGACGTCGACAACAAGCTGCGCGCGAGCGTGCTGGCCGATCCGGCCGGCAAGCGCACCAACACGAAGGACAACACCCCGGCCGTGATCAACATGTCGATCGTGCCGGGCGACACGGTGGACGTGATCGTCGCCGCCAAGGGCGGCGGCTCCGAAGCCAAGTCGAAGTTCGTGATGCTGAATCCGTCCGATTCCATCGTCGACTGGGTGCTCAAGACCGTGCCGACCATGGGCGCCGGCTGGTGCCC
>JAGWNU010000320.1 GCA_028871175.1 Burkholderiaceae bacterium
GACGCATAGGTATCGGCCAGGCCGACCGGCAGGGTTTTGGTTTCCGGCGTGTGCAGCATCCAGGTGAGGTTGAACTCCCCCACCGAGAGCGTCACCACTGTCAATGCCCCGGCCAGGATGCCGGGCTGCACGTTGGGCAGCACGATGGTGCGAAAGCGCTGCCAGAACGACGCGCCCAGGCTGGCGGCGCCCTCCTCCAGCGTCTTCAGGTTCTGGCCCGCCGCCACGGCGGCGACCGAGCGCACCATGAACGGCAGCGTGAAGACCACATGCCCGACGACGATGAACCACAGGCTCTCGCGAAAACCGCCAAAGCCGCCATAGGCCACGATCAACCCCAGCGCCGTCGCCAAGCCGGGCAGCGCCACGGGCAGCGTCAGGAATTCTTCGATCAGGCGGCTCGCACGGCTCTGACGCCGCGCCAGCACATAGCCCGCCGGCACGCCCGCCGCCAGCACAATCACCAGCGTGCACAGCGCCACCAGCAGCGACATCCAGATCGACGCCTGATACATATCCCAGACCTGGGCGACCCAATCGAGCGTCCAACCGCTCTTGAATCCGCGGATGTAGTTGCGCGTCAGCCCCACGGCCATCGACAGCACAACCGGCACGATCAGGAACAGACACAGCAGCAGCGTGATACCCCACTGGGCAGCAGACAAGGCGCGCTTCATGCTGCCGCCCCCGCTTGTCCGCCAGCCGCCGTGCGCGCAATCGCCAGCACCAGCCACGTCACCACGCCCAGCACCACAGACAGCGCCGCCGCCATCGCAATCCCGGCGTTGAGCGTGAACTCGGTATAGATCGTCATCGGCAACACGTCGATATCGGTGGCGAGCGTAAAGGCGGTGCCGAACGCGCCCATCGACGTGGCAAAGCAGATGGCCCCCGAGGCGATCAGGGCGGGCGCGAGCCCGGGCACCAGCACATCGCGCGTCACCTGCCACGACGATGCACCCAGCGAGCGTGCCGCCTCTTCCAATGAACGATCGAGCTTTTCCGCCGCTGCCATGACCGTCAGCACCACGCGCGGAATCGAGAAATACAGGTAGCCGAGAAACAGCCCGCCGATGGAATAGGCGAAGACCCATTTCTCGCCGACGAGCTTGTGCGTGAGGTCACCCAGCAGGCCCTGGCGCCCGGCCAGCAGGATCACCATGAAGCCGACCACCACGCCGGGAAACGCCAGCGGAAACGTCAGCATGGCGGTAATCATCCGTTTGCCCGGCACGTTGTGGCGCACCAGAAACAACCCGGCGATGGTCGAGAGAATGAGCGTCGCCAGCGTGACCGCCGCGGACAGCACCACCGTCGAGAACAGACTGCCCAGGTAGCGTGGTGTGGTGAGCGCCGCCGTGTAGGTGGCGACCAGCCCTTCGCTGCCGCTCACACGCAGCAGCGCGGCCATCGGCAGCAGCCAGAACGCGCAGAACAGCGCGACGGCCGGTGCCAGCAACGCCACCCGCCACCGTGCGGGCAACACCGCATCGTCGGGCAAGGTGGTTCGGGTGACGGTGCTCATGCTCAGCGGACCTCGTTCAGGTAGCGCGTGCCAAACGCCTGCTGGCCGGCTGCCATCTTGTTGAAGTCGACCGTCTTTGCGCGGGCGTATTCGCTGGCCGGCAGGAAGCGCGAGGCGGCTTCCTTGCTCATGGCGCTGGCGCGCACCGGGCGCAGGTAGGCGTTGGCCCACAGCGTCTGGCCTTCGTCCGACAGCACGAAATCCAGCACCTTCTTGGCATTCTCGGCGTGCGGCGCACCAGCGGTCAGGCTCATCACGTACGGCACGGCAATCGTGCCTTCCTGCGGAATCACAAACTCCACGTTGGCGTGATCCTTGTACTTGGCGCGGTAGGCGTTGAAGTCATAGTCCAGCAGGATGGGGATTTCGCCTGCCACGACGCGCGCGTAGGCCGTCTGCTTCGGCACGATCGGCGCGTTCTTCTTCAACTGCTTGAACCACTCGATGGCCGGGCCGAAGTTATCGAGCGTGCCACCCAGCGCCTGGTTGACCGCCACGGCGCCCACGTAGCCGACAAAGGCGCTGCTCGGGTCCAGATAGCCCACCATGCCCTTGTATTCGGGCTTGAGCAGATCCTTCCACGAGCGCGGCACGGGCTTGCCTTCCAGCGCGTCCTTGTTGACGAAGAAGCCCAGCGTGCCGGAGTGGATCGAGAAGAACGCGCCATCCGGGTCTTTCATGCCGGCCGGAATGTCTTCCCAATGCTTGGGCTTGTAGTTCGCGACCAGGCCCTTTTCCTTGGCCTGATACGCGGACGTGATACCCAGGTAGGCCACGTCAGCCACGGGGTGCGATTTCTCGGCCAGCATCTGTGCGATAGCCTGGCCGGAATTCTTGTTGTCGAACGGCACAGTGATGCCGGTCTTTTCCTTGATGGCCTTGATCTGGCTGGCCCAGTCGGCCCATTCGGGCGGGCAGTTGTAGCAGATGGCGACTTGCTGGCCAGCAGGTTGAGCCTGCACCGGCGCAGCCAGGGCAAATGCGCCGGCTGCCACGAGGCCGCACGCGCGCAGCCATTGAACGAGACGTTTCATCGAGACGCTCCTTGCGTATCAGACGTGAGGGAAGAAACTACGGACAAAGATGATTCGGCCGGCGCTTTGGCCAGGGTGCCGCCCGCCAGCAGGCGGTGCGGCAACGTAATCGAGGGCACCGCCTCGCCAGTGATGCGGCGGGCCAGCGCCATGGCTGCGTCGGTGCCGATCCGGCGATGCGGCTGCGCCACCGTCGCCAGCGTGGGCGAAAGCCACTGCCCCATCGCCAGGCCATCGAAGCCGACTACGCTCACGTCTTCGGGCACGCGCAGGCCCATCTCGCGCAGCGAGCGGATGGTGAGCAACGCAAGGCGGTCGTTGCTGCAGAAAATGGCGGTCGGCCGCGGCGGCGCCAGCAGGCGGGCCAGCTCGGCCGGCAGCATGGCGTCGGCATTGAA
>JAGWNU010000321.1 GCA_028871175.1 Burkholderiaceae bacterium
CGGGTATCGAGCAGGTGAACCAGGCGGTGAACCAGATGGATGAGGTCACGCAGCAGAATGCCGCGCTGGTCGAGCAGGCGGCGGCCGCGGCGGAATCGCTGGAGGAACAGGCTGAGGCGTTGCGCAGCGCCGTGGCGGTCTTCCGCGTCGGGCACGCATAAGGCGGGAGCGCCCTTCCCGGCAGGCGGAAGGGCGCTCGTCTTCCTAGGGCAGGAGATCGCGCGCGCGCTCGGCAATCACGTCTTGCGTGTCGTCGATCCAGCGTGCCGGAAACGGCTGCGATAGCAGGTAACCCTGAATGACGTCGCACCGGCAGGCCCGCAAGGCCTGGAGTTGCGCGGCGGTTTCCACGCGCGTGGCGGTTACAGGCACCCCTGCTGCGTGGGCTGCGGCCACCAGGCGTTGCAGTGCGCCCTGGCTGTGCGCATCAGCCACGGCGCCGACGACGCCCTGATCGAGCTTGACCTGGTCGGGGCGATAGGTCTTCAGGCAATCGAGGCTGTGCTCGGTCGCGCCGAAGTCTTCCACGGCCACGCGTGCGCCACATGCGTGCAGCGCTTCAATCGCCTCGCGCACGGCGCCATTGGCGCGGGAAAGGGCATGCTCGGATATCTCGAATACCAGCCGTGCCGTCGGTACCGCATGCCGCGCGGCGATGTCCCGGACAACGTCGCTCAGCCGCGGGTCGAGCAACTGTGCAATCGACAGGTTGACCGCCGCCTGCACACCGGGTTGATGTTGCCGGCCGCTCCGTCCTGCGCGTTCCGATTCTTCTCGCTGCAGGCCCGCCAGCATCTGGGCCGCGTTGTCGAGCACCCAGCGGCCCACCTCGCGGATGTCGCCCGTCTGCTCCAGGATCGGCAGGAAATCGGCAGGTGCGACACCGCCCAGTTCTGGCGAGATCCAGCGCAACAGCAGTTCATAGCCGACGATCCGCCCATCGGCCAGGCTCAGTTGCGGCTGCAGGTTCAGGCTGAACTGGCGGCGCGCCAGCGCGTGCCGCAATTGGGCCGCCAGGCGCGGCCGCTCTGCCACGGCGTCAATCGACTGGACCGTCGATGCAATGTCACCGGTGTGTGCCAGCGCCGGTGCGGGAGCATAGACGGCAGGGCCTGGCTTGCCACCATGCTGAGCGTGGTAGAGCGCACGGTCTGCCTGATCGATCAGCTGGGCGGCATCGGCAGGGGCGCTTTCGAACAGCGTCATGCCGATGCTGCACGAGCAGACCAACTCATAGCCGTGCGCGATGAACGGGCGCGTGAGCGATGCGGAAATGCGTCGGGCCAGGTCGTGTACCGCCTGGGCTGAAGCGAATGCCGACGATGCGATCGCGAAGGTTTCCTGGCCCACGCGACCCACGAAGGGGGCCGTGCCGTCGCTGCCTTGGGCACAGAGCGCTTTGAGCCGCGCCGCGCATTCAACAATGATGGCGCTTGCCGCGAGCGGACCCAGCGTCGTGATTGCCTCGGCAAAATGATCAAAGCTGACCAGCAGCAGCGCGCCGGTGCTGTCCGGTTGCCGGGCGCGAGGCATCGCTGCCAGCAACTGAACGAATCGGTCACGATCCGGCAATCCAGAAATCGGATCCAGACCCGGCGGCGCGATGGACGTGGCGCGACTCATGGATGAAGAGCGTCCTGCTAAATCCTGTGAAACGGAAATGCGTTGGCTTGCGCGGCTCATTAATGGTTTTGATTTGTCACGGCAAAGCTCTTGGCATCATAAGCCGAAACCCCGCTAACCGGGCCGCTTCCCGGCGCGCTGTCGCGGGAATCGTACGGCTCATTTCACCTTTGATGCGGGTTAAATCTGATTAAAGCGACTTGCCTATCCATAGGGTGTAGACACGCTTGCAACTACACCATGCGCTGGCTGCCCCAGAGCAGTTGCTCGTAGATGAAGCACTGCAGGAGCATCTTCTGCGCAGCCACCAGTTCGATGAATTCCACGCCGTACTGATACGTGTTGGGCAGATCGGTGGGCTTCTCGCTGCGGATGAGCGCGGCGGCCACCAGCTCCGAGTGGTAGTCGCGCGTCTTCACCCGAAAGCGCAGGCGCGCTGGCGCACCACTGACTTCGAGCCGATGCGCGGAGCGGAACGATGCGCCGGTCGTGCTGATGTCGGAGATATGGATCATGCGCGGTGGTTCGCCGCTCACCAGCATCTTGCCGATCACGTTGGCGCGCACGCGCAGCGATTTGCGCAACGTGCGGTTCTTGATCCGGCGCGGCGGCGAGAGCACGACGTATTCAAAAGGGATGCGGCAGACGGCCATGACCGTGCACTCGAAGCTGGCGATGCCCTCGCCCGAGAACGCGTGGATTTCCAGCAGCTCGTCCTTGACCGGCATGACCGTACGGCCGCCGTCGCTGGGCATGGTCATGAGCAGATGGCGCTGCGGGCTGTAACCGATGACGCGGGCCGCCCCCTTGCTTTGTCCGGCACCTGCGGTCAGGCGCACTGTCAGCATGCCGCCGGGGCGCAGGCCGAGCAGCTCCATGGCAATGGCGCGCTCGCCTTCCGGGTCCCCGTCCAGATCGGGCAGGAGCGTATTCGGAAACGCCGTGTTGGCAGAGGATGAGGCGGGTGGCGGTGCACCCTCGGCATGGCGGTGTGGCCGGTGCAGGGTGAACAGCAGGTCGATTTCCTCTGGCGAGTGGATGACGTCGCCCTTAGGGACGAGCAACTGCCCGTCGGCGTCGTGCATCGGCCACGGCAGGGGGATCGCAAGCGGAATGTCGAGAGGTTGAAGTTCGAGCATGTCAATGGAGCGCCCACAGCCCCGCGGGGCCACACGTGTTATACGGCAAAATGTTGCGGAACTTTAAGCGGGCACGGGAGTTGCACGTGTTGCAGGCATGAACGAGCACTACATGGATTCACGGACACGCGGGCACAGCGCGGCGCGACCGCCAAGGCAGCGCCTCTGGGCGATGG
>JAGWNU010000072.1 GCA_028871175.1 Burkholderiaceae bacterium
TTTTCAATACCCTCGGCTCGTTACACCGATAAGGCTGACGGATTGGACTGGAAAGTTTCCATCGCGAACGCCGCGACGAAAGACGCACGTGCCGCAATCACGTTGCGGCACGTAACGATTCGGGTCGGTACGGCGGGCGGGCAATGTCCCGCGCGCACACAATGTTGTTGACGAATGAGCGTCCCCAAAAGGCGCACGAGCCCACACCTTCCGGCGCGGGCGTCGTCATTAACGCGAGTACAGTTCGACGATCAGACTTTCGTTGATGTCGCCGGCAATATCAGCACGATCCGGAGCTTGCTTAAACGTGCCTTCCATCTTCTTCGCGTCGACAGCCACCCAGGTCGGGAAGCCAGATTGCTCTGCCAGCGTCAGCGACTCGGCGATACGCGCTTGCTTCTTCGACTTCTCGCGGATAGCGACCACATCGCCCGACTTGATCTGCGCCGACGGCACGTTCAGGGCTTGGCCGTTCACCAGAATCGCCTTATGCGACACCAGCTGACGCGCTTCAGCGCGAGTCGAACCAAAACCCATGCGGTAGACGACGTTGTCCAGGCGCGACTCCAGCAGTTGCAGCAGGTTTTCACCCGTGTTGCCCTTGCGGCGGTCGGCTTCAGCAAAATAGCGACGGAATTGGCGTTCCAACACGCCGTAGATACGCTTGACCTTCTGCTTTTCACGCAGTTGGTTGCCGTAGTCGGAGGTGCGGGCGCCCGAAGTGCGGCCGTGCTGACCAGGCTTGCTGTCCAGCTTGCACTTGTCGGCGAGCGAGCGGCGTGCGCTCTTCAGGAAAAGGTCAGTACCTTCGCGGCGAGACAGTTTCGCCTTGGGGCCGGTATAGCGTGCCACGTTGCGTTCCTTCGTTATCAATCATCCGTGGTGCAAGACCTCGGATGGTTCGCCTGTCAGCTCCTTCAACGGAACCGCAGCGAACAGTGGGCTTATGAAATGACGAAACCCGCCTTCCGGCAGACCGGAAGACAGGCAAGCGGGCGAGTATAACACCCGCGGACCAGACCCGCCAAGAACCGGCGGGACCGGCCGAATCACTCAGATGCGACGACGCTTCGGCGGACGGCAGCCGTTATGAGGCACCGGCGTCACGTCTTCGATCAATTGGATCTTGATGCCAAGGTTGTTCAGAGCACGCACAGCGGACTCACGACCCGGACCCGGACCCTTGATGCGAACTTCCAGGTTCTTGATGCCTTGGTCCTGCGCTACACGGCCAGCACTCTCAGCGGCCACCTGGGCTGCGAACGGGGTCGACTTACGCGAGCCTTTGAAGCCCTGGCCACCAGACGTCGCCCACGACAAGGCATTGCCCTGGCGGTCGGTGATCGTGATGATCGTATTGTTGAACGACGCGTGAACGTGCGCGATGCCGTCGGCGACGTTCTTGCGAACCTTCTTGCGCGCGCGCTGGGCGGCGGTATTCGCTGCTTTTGCCATAGTTCCTATCCTTTACCCGACGGATTACTTCTTGAGCGCGACGCCGGCCTTGCGCGGACCCTTACGGGTACGGGCATTGGTGCGAGTACGCTGACCACGCATCGGCAGGCCCTTGCGATGGCGCACGCCACGGTAGCAGCCCAAATCCATCAGGCGCTTGATGTTCATCGTCGTTTCACGGCGCAGATCGCCTTCGACGAGGAACTTCTCGATTTCCTTACGCAGCGCGTCCTGGTCCGGATCCGTCAGGTCCTTGACCTTCTTGTCGGTCGGGATACCAGTAGCCTCGCAAATCTTCTGAGCGCGCGAGCGGCCGATACCGTAGATCGCCGTCAGGCCAATCACGGTATGTTTGTGGTTGGGGATGTTGACCCCTGCGATACGTGCCATTCGTCAATCCTCTTTGCGAAATTAGCCTTGGCGCTGCTTATGACGCGGGTCCGACGAGCAGATCACACGCACCACGCCCTTGCGCTTGATGATTTTGCAGTTGCGGCAAATGCGCTTAACAGAAGCCAGCACTTTCATGATTTTCCTCTTCCTTCAATTCCAGTCCGCTCACTTCGCCCGGAATACGATGCGCGCGCGGGACAGATCATACGGGGTCAATTCGACCGTCACCTTGTCCCCGGGCAAGATGCGGATGTAATGCATGCGCATCTTGCCGGAAATATGGCCTAACACTACGTGGCCGTTTTCCAGTTTGACGCGGAACGTCGCGTTGGGGAGGTTTTCCAGCACCTCGCCCTGCATCTGGATCACGTCGTCTTTAGCCATGCCTTTTCAGTTTCGTGCGATCACCCCTAGCGGAGCGTCAGGTTGCCCTTGAAATTCGCCTTCTTCATCAAAGACTCGTACTGCTGAGACATCACGTAGGACTGCACTTGCGCCATGAAGTCCATCGTGACGACCACGATGATCAACAGCGACGTCCCACCAAAGTAGAACGGCACATTCCAGCGCAGCACCAAGAACTCCGGCAACAAACACACCAGCGTGATGTAGATCGCACCCGCCAGCGTCAGCCGCACCAGAATCTTGTCGATATACCGCGTGGTTTGCTCGCCCGGACGGATACCCGGAATGAACGCACCACTCTTCTTCAGGTTATCTGCCACTTCACGGCTGTTGTAGACCAGCGCGGTGTAGAAGAAACAGAAGAAGATGATCGCCGCTGCATACAGCAGGATGTACACCGGCTGACCTGGGGACAGCGTCGCCGCCAGATCCTTGACGAACCGTGCAACCGGATTCGTCGAGTTGCCGGCCGTAAACCAGCCCGCGATCGTGGCCGGGAACAGAATGATCGACGATGCGAAGATCGGCGGAATCACCCCGGCCATATTCAACTTCAGCGGCAAATGCGACGACTGACCGCCATAAATCTTGTTACCGACCTGCCGCTTGGCGTAGTTGACAAGGATCTTGCGCTGACCGCGTTCGATGAACACAACCAAATACGTCACCGCACCAATGATCGCCACCACCAGGATCGCGGAGAAAATCCCCATCGATCCCGTACGCACCAGCACGAACAGCCCGCCGATCGCGTTGGGCAGTCCCGCAGCAATTCCGCCAAAAATGATGATCGAGATCCCGTTGCCCAGACCACGCTCGGTGATCTGCTCACCCAGCCACATCAGGAACATCGTGCCCGTCACCAGCGTCATGACTGCAGTGGCCCGGAACATCAGACCCGGATCCAACACCAGACCCGGCTGCGCCTCGAGCGCCACTGCAATCCCCAGCGCCTGGAACGTCGCCAGGACGACCGTACCGTAGCGCGTGTACTGCGTAATCTTGCGCTGGCCGGCTTGGCCTTCCTTCTTCAACGATTCCAGCTGCGGCAGCACGATCGTCAGCAGTTGCATGATGATCGACGCCGAGATGTACGGCATGATCCCCAGCGCAAACACCGTGAAACGCGACAGCGCGCCGCCGGAGAACAGGTTGAACATCCCGAGGATGCCGCCCGACTGCCGTTGGAAAAGCTGCGCCAGTTGATCCGGGTCGATACCAGGCACAGGAATGTGCGCGCCGATCCGGTACACCAGCAGTGCCAGAACCAGGAACACCAGCCGACGGCGAAGATCGCCGTACTTGGCCGTGTTCTTGGCTTGGGCCATCACATTAGGTTTCGCCGTGGCCAAACGGATGCTCCGTCAGTGTGAAACAGCAGGCTATTAGGCCAGCGAGCCACCAGCTGCTTCGATTGCGGCTTTCGCCCCAGCCGTCGCGCCGATACCCTTCAGAGTGACTTTCTTGTCGATTTCACCCGACAAGATCACCTTGGCGCTCTTGACCATCTCGCCAACGAGGCCGGCTTGCTTCAGGGACAGCAGATCGATTTCCTCGATCGGCAGGCCCGCCAGGTCACCCAGACGCACTTCAGCGGTAAATTCCTTGGTCAGCGAGGTAAAACCACGCTTGGGCAGACGACGATGCAGGGGCATCTGGCCGCCTTCGAAGCCGACCTTGTGGAAACCACCCGAACGCGACTTCTGACCCTTGTGACCACGACCAGCCGTCTTGCCCAGGCCCGAACCAATACCGCGACCAACGCGGCGCTTGGCGTGCTTGGAGCCGGCTGCCGGCTTCAGGTTATTCAGTTGCATGTTCTTCTCCGTCTTGCCTTAGCCGATGACCTTGACCAGGTAGGACACCTTGTTGATCATGCCGCGCACTGCGGGCGTGTCCTGCAATTCGGACACCGAGTTCATGCGGCGCAGGCCCAGGCCGCGCACCGTGGCGCGGTGGTCTTCGCGCGTACCGATCAGGCTGCGCACGAGTTGGACTTTCACGGTTTTCTGCGACATATCGTTCACCTATCCCTTCGGCTTAGCCGAGGATTTCTTCGACCGACTTGCCGCGCTTGGCAGCAACTTCCGCCGGGGTGCTCATCTTGCGCAGGCCATCCAGCGTTGCGCGCACCATGTTGTAAGGATTGGTCGAACCGTGCGACTTGGTCACGATGTTCGTCACGCCCATCACTTCGAAGATGGCGCGCATCGGACCACCGGCGATCACGCCAGTACCGTCCTTCGCGGGCATCATCTGCACCTTTGCGGCGCCATGCTTGCCAACCACTTCGTGCTGCAGCGTACCGTTCTTCAGCGGGACCTTGACCATCTTGCGACGGGCTTCGTCCATTGCCTTCTGCACGGCAACGGGCACTTCCTTAGCCTTGCCCTTGCCCATGCCGATGCGGCCGTCGCCGTCACCCACCACGGTCAGTGCGGCGAAACCGAGAATACGGCCGCCCTTGACCACCTTGGTCACACGGTTGACCGCGATCATCTTCTCGCGAAGACCGTCGTCGCGTTCGTCCCCTTGGACCTTAGGTTGAATTTTTGCCATGACGATATCCTCTATGCCGGCTTAGAACTTCAGGCCGGCTTCGCGTGCCGCGTCAGCCAGAGCCTTCACGCGACCGTGATAACGGAAACCCGAGCGATCGAACGCCACAGCTTCGATGCCGGCAGCCTTCGCCTTCTCAGCGATACGCTTACCCACCAGGGTGGCGGCAGCGGTGTTGCCACCGTTGCCGTTCAGTTCCTTGCGCACTTCGGCTTCCGCCGTCGAGGCCGAAGCCAGGACCTTGGTGCCGTCTTCCGAGAAGACCTGCGCATAGATGTGCAAGTTCGTACGGTGCACAGCCAGACGGGCAACGTTCAGTTCCGCGATCTTCAGGCGGGTCTGACGTGCACGGCGCAGACGCGAGTCATTTTTGTTCATGATGTGCACCCTTACTTCTTCTTGGTTTCCTTCAGGATCACACGCTCGTCGGCGTAGCGCACACCCTTGCCCTTGTAGGGCTCAGGCGGACGATAGCCACGCACTTCAGCGGCGACCTGACCAACTTTCTGCTTGTCCGAACCCTTGATGATGATTTCGGTCTGCGTCGGCGTTTCCGCCTTCACGCCTTCCGGCATCTCATGGATCACGTCGTGCGAAAAACCGAGTTGCAGCTTCAGGGCGGTACCCTGAACCGAAGCACGGTAACCCACGCCGACCAGGTTCAGCTTGCGCTCGAAGCCCGTCGTCACGCCCTTGACCATGTTGGCCGTCAGAGCGCGCATCGTGCCTTGCAGCGCATTGGCTTCACGCGACTCGTCTGCGGGCGAGAACGTGATCGTGCCGTTGTCGGTGTTGACCTTGACAAGCTCGTGGATCGCCTGCGACAGGGTGCCCAGCGGGCCCTTGACGGTCAGCAGACCACCAGCGAAATTTACTTCGGCGCCTTTCGGCAGCGCGATGGGAGCCTTACCTACGCGAGACATGGTTCCCCTCCGTTAGGCAACGTAGCAAATGACTTCGCCACCGACACCGGTTGCGCGCGCACGGCGGTCCGTCATCAGACCCTGGGGGGTCGAGATGATGGCAACGCCCAGGCCGTTCATCACTTGCGGGATTTCGTTACGGCCCTTGTACACACGCAGACCAGGCTTCGAGACGCGCTCCAGGCGCTCGATGACCGGACGGCCAGCGTAGTACTTCAGACCAATCGTCAGCGTGGACTTGCCACCCTGCTCGGTCACGGCGAATTCGTCGATGTAGCCTTCGTCCTTCAGGACTTTGGCGATTGCCACCTTCAGCTTCGACGACGGCATGACCACCGACGCTTTTTCCACCGCTTGCGCGTTGCGGATACGCGTCAGCATATCGGCGATCGGATCGCTCATGCTCATACTGTTTCTCCTGTAGCCTGTGCGTGATTACCAGCTGGCTTTCGTCAGACCCGGGATCTCGCCCTTGAAGGCGATCTCGCGGAGCTTGTTACGCGCCAGGCCGAACTTACGGAACGTACCGCGGGGACGACCGGTGATCGAGCAGCGGTTGCGCTGACGAGTCGGATTTGCATTGCGCGGCAGCGCCTGCAACTTCAGACGCGCTTCGTAGCGCTCTTCTTCCGACTTGCTTTGGTCAGCCACGATGGCTTCGAGAGCGGCGCGCTTCTCAGCGTACTTGGCCACGAGCTTGGCACGCTTCTTCTCGCGTTCGATCAGAGACAATTTAGCCACGGTAACCCCTTAATTACGGAACGGGAACTTGAACGCGTTGAGGAGCGCCTTCGCTTCCTCGTCGTTCTTCGCAGTCGTCGTGATGCTGATATTCAGACCACGGAGTGCGTCGATCTTGTCGTATTCAATCTCGGGGAAAATGATCTGCTCTTTCACACCGATGTTGTAGTTGCCACGACCATCGAACGCCTTGCCGGAAACACCACGGAAGTCGCGCACGCGGGGCAGCGACACAGTGATGAAGCGATCCAGGAATTCGTACATACGTTGGCCACGCAGCGTGACCATCGTGCCGATCGGGTAACCCTGGCGGATCTTGAAGCCGGCGATAGCCTTGCGGGCCTTCGTCACGATGGGCTTCTGGCCAGCGATCTTGATCAGGTCGCCCGTGGCGTGCTCAATGACTTTCTTGTCATTGATGGCTTCGCCAAGACCCATGTTCAGGGTGATCTTGGTGATGCGCGGCACTTCCATCACGGACTTGTAACCAAACTGCTTGATCAGTTCGGGCACAACCTTCTCTTTGTAAAACTCTTGCAGACGTGCAGTCATGCTCAACTCCTCTCTATTGCCCAGAATCAAGCGCCGACGGCAGCACCGGTGGTCTTCAGCACGCGCGTCTTCACGCCGCCTTCAACCTTGATGCCGACGCGCGACGGCTTGCCATTGGCATCCACGAGCGCAACGTTCGAAATATGGATGGGCATGACCTTGTCGACCACACCACCCGTCGTACCCAGCATCGGGTTCGGGCGCACGTGCTTCTTGGCAACGTTCACGCCTTCAACCGTCACATGCTCGGCCAGCACGGCCAGCACGGTACCTTGCTTGCCCTTGTCTTTACCGGTACGGACGATGACGCGATCGCCCTTGCGAATCTTGTTCATGCGGCCTCCGATTACAGCACTTCCGGCGCGAGCGACACGATCTTCATGAAGCGCTCGGTACGGAGTTCGCGAGTGACCGGCCCGAAAATGCGGGTGCCGATCGGCTCAAGCTTGGTGTTCAGCAGCACGGCGGCATTGCCGTCGAACTTGATGAGCGAGCCGTCGGGACGGCGGACGCCCTTGGCGGTACGCACCACCACGGCGTTGTAGATATCGCCCTTCTTCACGCGACCACGCGGGGCAGCATCCTTGACGCTGACCTTGATGATGTCGCCGACGCTGGCGTAGCGGCGCTTCGAACCGCCCAGCACCTTGATGCACATGACTTCACGCGCACCCGTGTTATCGGCTACTTCGAGCCGGCTTTCTGTCTGAATCATGGTGTTCTCGTCCCAACTTAATTCGCCAAACGCACAATGCGCAGAGGCGATCAGTCTTGGTCCCGCCGGCTGCTGGCATTGCGCCAACTGCGATTGGGTTGATCAACTTGAAGTCGGTAGCTGCCCGACGGCGATTGCCGCCTGGCCCATTCGCTTTTCCCCCTCACCCGAGCCACCAGCAGGTTTGCCGGCCACCCTCACAAAGGGAAAGACCGAGACTATATCACATAATCTCGGCCTTGCAACAGCAAACTACCCCGCTGTTGTTTTAGATCACGCGTGCAGCTTCAAGCAGACGCGACACCACCCACGACTTGGTGCGGGAGAGCGGACGCGATTCCGTAATCTCAACCTTGTCGCCTTCGTTGTACTGGTTGGCTTCGTCGTGCGCATGGTACTTCTTCGAGCGCACCACGTACTTGCCGTACAGCGGATGCTTGACGCGGTTTTCGATCAGGACCGTGACGGTCTTGTCCATCTTGTTGCTGACAACGCGACCGACGAGCGTGCGCTTCAGGGACGTTGCGGCTTCAGTCATTTCTGGTTCCCCTTCTGGCCCAGCACGGTGCGGACACGCGCAATGTCACGACGCACCTTCTTCAGCTGGCTGGTGTTCTGCAGCTGTTGCGTCGCCTTTTGCATGCGCAGGCCAAATTGAGCCTTCAGCAGCTCGGAGAGCTCCTGGTTCAGCCCGGCGACATCTTTGTCGCGCAGTTCGGATGCTTTCATGGTGTGTGCTCCTTACGTTCCGACCTGACGCACCACGAAGCTGGTCGCGATCGGCAGCTTGGCAGCGGCCAGGCGGAATGCCTCGCGTGCCAGTTCTTCGCCAACGCCGTCCATTTCGTACAGCATCTTGCCCGGCTGAATTTCAGCCACGTAGTATTCCGGGTTGCCCTTACCGTTACCCATACGGACTTCGGCAGGCTTCTTCGAGATCGGCTTGTCCGGGAAAATCCGGATCCAGATGCGGCCGCCACGCTTGATGTGGCGGGTCATCGCGCGACGGGCGGACTCGATCTGACGTGCAGTCAGACGGCCGCGGCCCATCGCCTTCAGGCCGAATTCGCCGAACGAGACTGCGTTGCCGCGCGTCGCGATACCGGTGTTACGGCCCTTCTGCTCCTTGCGGTACTTCCTGCGCTTCGGTTGCAGCATGTTTATTCTCCAGTCTTGGCGTCGGCGCCACGACGGGCACCTGCACCAGCACCGCGGCGCTGACCGGCCGGGCGACCTTCGCCCTCACGGCGACGACCTTCCGGGCGACCCGGACGCTTGCGACGCTCTTCTTGCGGCTCTTCCACGACGGGTGCGTCGTTGCGACCAAGGTGGTCACCCTTGTACACCCACACCTTGACACCGATGATGCCGTAGGTGGTTTCCGCTTCGGAAAAGCCGTAGTCGATATCGGCGCGCAGCGTGTGCAGGGGCACACGGCCTTCGCGGTACCACTCGGTACGGGCGATTTCGATGCCGTTCAGACGGCCCGAGCTCATGATCTTGATGCCTTGGGCACCCAGACGCATCGCGTTCTGCATCGCACGCTTCATTGCGCGACGGAACATGATGCGGCGCTCGAGCTGTTGCGTGATCGAATCGGCGATCAGCTGTGCATCGACTTCCGGCTTGCGGATTTCTTCGATGTTCACGTGCACGGGCACGCCCATGCGACGCTGCAGCTCAGCCTTCAGCAGTTCGATGTCCTCGCCCTTCTTGCCGATCACCACGCCCGGACGCGAGCTGTAAATGGTGATACGTGCATTCTTGGCCGGACGCTCGATGACCACGCGGCCCACCGACGCGTTCTTCAGCTTCTTCTTCAGAAACTCGCGAACCTCGATGTCTTCCTTGAGCATGCCGGCAAACTGGGTGTTGCTCGCGTACCAACGCGATGCCCAGTTACGGCTGACAGCCAGACGGAAGCCAGTCGGATGAATCTTCTGTCCCATCGTGACCCCTTAGTTGCCCAGCGTCACAGTGATGTGACAGGTTTGTTTCTCGATGCGGTTGCCACGGCCCTTCGCACGCGCGGTGAAGCGCTTGAGCGACGTGGCCTTGTCGATGTAGATCGACTTGACCTTCAACTCGTCGATGTCGGCGCCTTCGTTGTGCTCCGCGTTCGCGATGGCGGACTCAACCACCTTCTTCACGATGCCAGCCGCCTTCTTCGGGCTGAACGTCAGCACGTTGAGCGCACGCTCGATCGACAGGCCACGGATCTGGTCAGCAACCAGACGCGTTTTCTGTGCGGAGATACGGGCGCCGCGATGAATCGCTTTAACTTCCATGATTGCCCCTTATCGCTTCGCTTTCTTGTCGGCAGCGTGGCCCTTGAACGTACGCGTGAGCGCAAATTCGCCGAGCTTGTGGCCAACCATGTTTTCCGTGACATACACGGGCACGTGCTGACGGCCGTTGTGAACGGCGATCGTCAGGCCGATGAAGTCCGGCAGAATGGTCGAACGACGCGACCAGGTCTTGATGGGCTTCTTGTCCTTCGTTTGCACCGCCGCCTCAACCTTCTTCAGCAAGTGGGCGTCAATGAAAGGACCCTTTTTTACGGAACGAGTCATATCTAAGCTCCTACCTACCGATTAACGCTTGTGACGGCGCTGAACGATCATGCTGTCAGTGCGCTTGTTACGACGGGTGCGGTAGCCCTTGGTCGGCGTGCCCCACGGGGACACCGGATCACGGCCAGCAGCAGTCTTACCTTCACCACCACCGTGCGGGTGATCGACCGGGTTCATCACCACACCGCGAACGGTCGGGCGAATACCGCGCCAACGAGTTGCACCGGCCTTACCGATCTGGCGCAGGCTGTGTTCTTCGTTGCCGACTTCACCGATGGTCGCGCGGCATTCGATGTGCACGCGGCGCACTTCACCCGAGCGCAGACGCACTTGAGCGTAGATGCCTTCGCGAGCCAGCAGCACGGCGGACGTACCAGCCGAACGGGCAACTTGTGCACCCTTGCCCGGCAGGATTTCCACGCAGTGAATCGTCGTACCGACCGGGATGTTGCGGATCGGCAGGTTGTTACCGGCCTTGATCGGCGCCTCCGAGCCGTTGGCGATGGCTTGGCCAACCACAGCGCCCTTCGGGGCGATGATGTAGCGGCGCTCGCCGTCAGCGAACAGCACGAGCGCGATGTTGGCGCTACGGTTCGGGTCGTATTCCAGGCGTTCGATCTTGGCCGGGATACCGTCCTTATCGTTACGCTTGAAGTCGACGACGCGATAGTGATGCTTGTGACCACCGCCCTTATGACGGGTGGTGATATGGCCGTTGTTGTTACGACCCGACTTCTGGATTTGCTTTTCCAGCAGCGGAGCGTGCGGCGCGCCCTTGTGAAGGTCGGGGTTAACGACCTTCACCATCGAGCGGCGGCCCGGCGATGTCGGCTTGGTTTTGACGAGTGCCATGATTACTTGGCCTCCGCTTCAAAATTGATTTCCTGGCCCGGCTTCAGCGAAACATAGGCCTTCTTCACGTGGTCACGACGACCCATGAAGCGACCGAAGCGCTTTTGCTTGCCCTTCTGGTTCAGGATCTGGACGGACTCGACTTCGACCTTGAACAGCAGTTCGACGGCAGCCTTTACTTCGCCCTTGTTGGCGTCGCGAGCCACTTCGAACACGACCTGTTCGTTCTTCTCGGCCACCAGGGTTGCCTTTTCAGACACCACAGGCGCCAGCAGCACCTGCATCAGGCGATGGTCGTTCTTGGCAACTTGCGTCATTTCAGCAACTCCTCGATCTGCGCGACGGCTGCCTTGGTCACGAGCACCTTCTTGTAGTGCACGAGCGACAGCGGGTCGGCGTGACGCGGCTCAACCACGAGCACGTGCGCCAGGTTGCGCGATGCCAGGAAGAGGTTTTCGTCCAGGTTATCGGTAATCACGAGCACCGAATCCAGGCCCATGGCGCGGAACTTGTCGGCCAGCAGCTTGGTTTTGGGCGCGTCGACGGACAGGCTGTCAACGACGTTGATGCGACCTTCACGGGCAAGCTGCGAATAAATCGAGCGCATGCCGGCGCGATACATCTTCTTGTTGACCTTCTGCGAGAAGTTTTCTTCCGGGCTGTTCGGGAAGATACGACCACCCCCGCGCCACAGCGGGGAGGAGCTCATACCTGCACGGGCGCGGCCCGTACCCTTTTGACGCCACGGCTTCTTGGTCGTGTGCTTGACCTCTTCACGGTCCTTCTGCTTACGGTTACCGCTGCGAGCGTTGGCCTGATAAGCGACGACGACTTGGTGAACGAGGGCTTCGTTGTAGTCACGGCCGAACACTTCCGGCGAGGCGGCAACGCCGGCGCCGAGTTGACCGTTGTCCTGGAGCAGCTTCAGTTCCATGCGTTCGCTCCTTATGCCTTCTTGGCGCGGGCCTTCACGGCCGGCGTGACGATGACTTGACCGCCCTTGGCGCCCGGAATCGCACCCTTGACCAGCAGCAGCTTGCGCTCTGCGTCGATCTTGGCGATTTCCAGGTTCTGAACGGTACGGGTGACGTCACCCATGTGACCGGTCATGCGCTTACCCGGGAACACGCGACCCGGATCCTGCGCCATACCGATCGAGCCCGGCACGTTGTGCGAGCGCGAGTTACCGTGCGAGGCGCGGCCCGACGAGAAGTGATAACGCTTGATGGTACCGGCGTAGCCCTTACCAATCGTCACACCCTGGACGTCGATCTTTTGACCGACTTCGAACAGGTCGACGCTGATGTTCGCGCCAGGCTGGAATTCAGCGGCACGAGCGGCATCCACTCGGAATTCTTTGATGACTTCGCCCGCTTCCACGCCGGCTTTGGCGAGATGACCCGCCAGCGGCTTGGTGACGCGACTGGCGCGTCGGGTGCCGAAGGTGACTTGAACCGCGGTGTAACCGTCGGTCTCGTCCGTCTTGATTTGCGTCACGCGGTTGTCGCCGACCTCGAGCACGGTGACGGGAATCGAATCGCCGTCGTCCGTGAAAATACGGGTCATGCCAACCTTGCGACCTACAAGGCCAAGGCTCATGGTTTGCTCCATTCCCAGCTGCGATTGGCCGGGGCTGATTGATACTACGAATCTTGAACTGGGCCGCGCCTAAAGAGACAGCGCGAGGCCAAATGGCCAGCCCACTCCCCCGACTAAAGGGGTAGCCCTACAATATATCCGGGTTACGGACAATGTGCAAGTGCGGCAGCTGAATACGCCCATCCGCGTGGCGTGAAGCGCAACACCGTGCCCGAAAAAGCAAAACGGCGAGCACTTGGCTCGCCGTTCGCTCGTTGCCGGCACGAACCGGCAGCGTTGCAGACTTATTGCAGCTTGATCTCGACGTCCACGCCAGCCGGCAGGTCCAGCTTCATCAGCGCGTCGACGGTCTTGTCGGTCGGATCGACGATGTCCATCAGGCGCTGGTGGGTGCGGATTTCGAACTGGTCGCGGCTGGTCTTGTTGACGTGCGGCGAACGCAGAACGTCGAAACGCTGGATGCGGGTCGGCAGGGGCACCGGGCCCTTGACGATCGCGCCCGTGCGCTTGGCGGTTTCAACGATTTCAGCAGCCGACTGGTCGATCAGGCGGTAGTCGAAAGCCTTCAGGCGGATACGGATCTTCTGGTTCTGCATGATGTTTCCTTAAAGAGCATGGCAGCAAAGCCGCCGATAAATTGAAAGAGCGATGCAACAGGCGATGCGCCGCTCCGTTTCCGGAAACAGCGCATCGATCCGCCTTTACTCGATGATCTTGGCGACGACGCCGGCGCCGACGGTACGGCCGCCTTCACGGATGGCGAAGCGCAGGCCTTCTTCCATGGCGATCGGGGCGATCAGCTTGACGGTGATCGACACGTTGTCGCCCGGCATGACCATTTCCTTGCCTTCCGGCAGCTCGATCGAGCCGGTCACGTCCGTCGTACGGAAGTAGAACTGCGGGCGGTAGTTGTTGAAGAACGGCGTGTGACGGCCGCCTTCGTCCTTCGACAGGATGTAGACCTCGCCCGTGAAGTGCGTGTGCGGCTTGATCGAACCCGGCTTGCACAGCACCTGGCCGCGCTCGACGTCTTCGCGCTTGGTGCCGCGCAGCAGGATACCGACGTTATCGCCTGCCTGACCTTGGTCCAGCAGCTTGCGGAACATTTCCACGCCCGTGCAGGTGGTCTTCTGCGTGGCCTTGATACCGACGATTTCGATTTCTTCGCCGACCTTGATGATGCCGCGCTCGATACGGCCGGTCACCACGGTGCCGCGACCCGAGATCGAGAACACGTCTTCCACCGGCATCAGGAACGTACCGTCAACAGCGCGCTCCGGCGTCGGGATGTAGGTGTCCAGTGCGTCGGCCAGGTTCATGATGGCCACTTCGCCCAGTTCGCCCTTGTCGCCTTCCAGCGCCAGCTTGGCCGAACCCTTGATGATCGGGGTGTCGTCGCCCGGGAAGTCGTACTTCGACAGAAGTTCGCGCACTTCCATCTCGACCAGCTCCAGCAGTTCAGCGTCGTCCACCATGTCGCACTTGTTCAGGAAGACGATGATGTACGGCACGCCAACCTGGCGGGCCAGCAGGATGTGCTCACGCGTTTGCGGCATCGGGCCGTCAGCGGCCGAGCACACCAGGATCGCGCCGTCCATCTGGGCGGCACCGGTGATCATGTTCTTGACGTAGTCGGCGTGGCCCGGGCAGTCAACGTGCGCGTAGTGGCGGTTAGCCGTTTCGTATTCGATGTGCGCGGTGTTGATCGTGATGCCGCGTGCCTTTTCTTCCGGCGCAGCGTCGATTTCGTCGTACTTCTTCGCTTCGCCACCGAACTTGCTCGACAGCACGGTCGCGATCGCTGCGGTCAGCGTCGTCTTGCCGTGGTCAACGTGACCAATCGTCCCAACGTTCACGTGCGGCTTGGTCCGCTCGAACTTTTCCTTTGCCATGTCGCGACTCCTGTCTCGGTAGCGATTTGCGTTGGTGGATGCGTGGTGCCCATGGGCAGGATCGAACTGCCGACCTCTCCCTTACCAAGGGAGTGCTCTACCACTGAGCCACATGGGCGAAACCTGCAACAGCGAATGGAGCGGGTGAAGGGAATCGAACCCTCGTCGTAAGCTTGGAAGGCTTCTGCTCTACCATTGAGCTACACCCGCCCGGGTTACTTCTTCCCTTGCCGCCCGACCCTGCGGGCCGAACTCACTGCTTAATTTTGGTGGAGAGGGTTGGATTCGAACCAACGTAGGCGTAAGCCAACAGATTTACAGTCTGCCCCCTTTAGCCACTCGGGCACCTCTCCGAAGAGAACTTGCGATTATGGGACCGCGAATACGTCTTGTCAAGCGCCCAATGAAGAAATCACATGAAAACACTGACAGATCTTCCGCATATGGCCCGCCAGCGCCCACTTAGCACGTCCAGGCGGTGGACAGACCCCGAACTTTTGCCGGAAGGGCGATTGCAGCTTCGCTCTGTCAGAGCTGCGTACAGCGCAAACCGCGCCATAAGCTAGCGCATGCTTACCGCTTTTGAGCAAAAACAACCGACCCTAAAAAAGCAAACACCCCAGCTATTTGAGTAGCTGGGGTGTTTAGAGGGAGAGCCTGGCGATGACCTACTTTCACACGGGAATCCGCACTATCATCGGCGCGGAGTCGTTTCACGGTCCTGTT
>JAGWNU010000322.1 GCA_028871175.1 Burkholderiaceae bacterium
TGACTCACGCACGGTGTGGCGCGTGATGGCAAGGCGCCCGCCAGGGGCGCGGATGGCGCCATCATACCACCCGCCCCCTGGGCTCCCGCCAATCAAATCGCTACAGAAATGAACGAAATTGGCCCGACCTTACGCCGGATTGCTGCGGATTTGTCAGGGGTTTCACCTGGGTGACAAATGATGTCAATCCGGCCGCCGGGCTCGCGCGTGTTCACGGGGCGCAAGCCATTCCGGCGAGCGTCTTGTGCATCGCACCAGGACTCCGAACGGGATGGGAGGCAACAGCGCCATCGCTTCGGTCGGTTGGCAGAACCGCCGCGGGCTATTTGCGCGGCGACAGCGCCGACAGCGCACCCGCCAGAATGATGCACGCGCCGCCCGCCATCTCGCGCATCGAAATGCGCTCCGCGGTGAGCAGCGCCGACGACACGGCCGCCACCACGATCTCGAACAACATCAGCAGCGCGGCGCGGTTGGCGTGCAGGCGCTGCAGACCGCGCTGCACCAGCGCATTGCCACCCACGAGTACGCCGGCCATGGCAATCAACAGGAGCCAGGTACCGCCCTGTGCAAGTGCGTCAGGTGCCGCGTGCACACCATCAAACAGCAGCGCCGCAGGAAACCCGACCAGCGCGCAACCGGTGAACACAACCACGGTACGCATCTCCGGCCGCATGGTCGGATGGCGCTGCCCCGCCAAGCGCGACAGCACGTTATTGCAGGCAAAGGCCAGACCGGCGATCAGCCCAGCCCATTCCGCCGATGACCCTGGCCACGGTGTGCCCGCCTCGCCCGACCACAGCATCATCACCGCGCCCGCCAGCGCGAGCGTCAGCAGCATGCCGCCGCGCCACCCCAGCCGCTCGTGCAGCCACATGCGCGCCAGCAGCGCCGTCCACACCGGGGTCAGGTAGAACAGCAGCAGCACACGCATCACCGTGCCGTGTACCGTGCCCCAGACAAAGCCGGCGTTGGTCACCCCTGCGGCCAGCCCGAGCGCCGGGATCACCCATGACCACTGAAACGTTGCGAAGTGACGGCGGAGCGCCACGGCAGCCAGTACAGCGGCGGCGGCACCCGTCAGCGACGAGGCCAGCATGCCGCCCAAGCCCCAGGCGGCCAATAATCGATACGGATACCAGGCAATGCCCCAGACCGAGGCGCCCAGCAGGATGAACAGCGCGGCCGCCCATTGCGGCTCGTGGTGGGTGGCGGTATCCGCCGAGGAAGCAATCGATGTCATGTGACCAACAAAAAGCGGCGGAGAACCGCCGCATCCAGCATTGTCTTGGGGCGTCCAGCACACGTTGGCCGTATAATTTCGGGCTTCCCGGCAAGCGCCAAGCTTGCCCGCTGACCAGCCCAACACCGCCGCCCAACACCGTGAATCCGCGTCTGTCCGCCCTCCAGCCGTATCCGTTCGAGAAACTGAAAGCGCTTGTGAAGGACGTCACGCCCAGCGCCGTCCATACGCCGATCAGCTTCGGCATCGGCGAGCCCAAGCATCCGACGCCGGCCCTGGTGAAAGACGCGTTGACGGCGGCGCTCGGCGGGCTGGCGAATTATCCCACGACGCTCGGCTCCGATGCACTGCGACAGTGCATCGCCGCATGGCTGGAGCGCCGCTACGGCTTGCCGAAGGTCGATCCGGCCACCGAGGTCATCCCGGTCAACGGCTCGCGGGAGGCACTGTTCTCGTTCGCGCAGACCGTGATTGACGGCAGCAAGCCCGGCGCCCGCGTGCTGTGCCCGAACCCGTTCTACCAGATCTACGAAGGCTCGGCGCTGCTGGCCGGCGCCACGCCGCTGTTTGCCAACAGCGACCCGGCGCGCAACTACGCGCCCGATTTCGCCGCGATCACGCCCGAAGAATGGCGCAACGTGCAGCTCGTCTTTGTCTGCAGCCCGGGCAACCCGACCGGCGCCGTGCTCACGCTCGAAGACTGGAAGCAGCTCTTTGCGCTGTCGGACGAATACGGTTTCGTCATCGCCTCGGACGAGTGCTACTCCGAAATCTATTTCGACGAGGCCAACCCGCCGCTGGGCGCGCTGCAAGCCGCGCACCAACTGGGTCGCGGTTTTGACCGCCTGGTGATGTTCTCGAGCCTGTCCAAGCGCTCCAACGTGCCCGGCATGCGCTCCGGTTTCGTGGCCGGCGACGCCAAGCTGCTCAAGGCATACCTGCTGTATCGCACGTATCACGGCAGCGCGATGAGCCCGTCGGTGCAATCCGCTAGCATCGCTGCGTGGAACGACGAGGCCCACGTGCGTGACAACCGCGCGCAGTACGTCAAGAAGTTCCAGCAGGTCACGCCGATGCTGGCCCAGGTGCTGGACGTGGCCCTGCCCGATGCGGCCTTCTACCTGTGGGCCAACGTCAAGCGCACGGGGCTGTCGGATACCGAATTCGCACGCCAGCTGCTGGCTGCAAAGAACGTCGCCGTCCTGCCGGGCAGCTACCTCGCGCGCGAGGCGCACGGCACGAATCCGGGCCAGGACTACGTGCGCATCGCGCTGGTGGCCGGCGTGGACGAATGCCTGGAAGGCGCACGCCGCATCGTCGAGTTCTGCCAGCAGCGCTGACTCCCCTTACTTTTTTTCCCGAATTTCTCCTAGAGCGAACACAGCCATGACGCAACAACTGCAATCCCTGATCGATCAAGCGTGGGAAGACCGCGCCAACCTGTCGCCCAAGGCCGCTCCGGCCGATGTCCGTGAAGCCGTCGCCAACGTGATCGGCCAGCTTGATCGTGGCGCGCTGCGCGTGGCCGAGAAGAAGGACGGCGAGTGGATCGTCAATCAGTGGATCAAGAAAGCCGTGCTGCTGTCGTTCCGCCTGGAAGACAATGCGCCGATGGCTGCCGGTGGCTTCACGCAGTTCTACGACAAGGTGCCGAGCAAGTTCGCCAACTACACGGC
>JAGWNU010000323.1 GCA_028871175.1 Burkholderiaceae bacterium
CCACGGCTGTTCACCATCAACTGCAGGAGTTCGTGGATGTATTTGGTGGCGGCTTCGCGGTCCAGCATGGCGTGCCCCTCCTGAAGGGAAATGGATTTTGCGTTGCCGCGTGTCAGGCCGCGAACGCGTCCGGGTTCTTGGCGATGGCGCGCGCATCCGCATAATTGATCGCCGAGCGCTTGATGAGATCGGCCAGGCACTGGTCGAGCGTCTGCATGCCCATGCCGCTGCTGGTCTGCATCATCGAGTACATCTGCGAGATCTTGTTCTCGCGGATCAAGTGACGGATGGCCGGCGTGGCAATCATGATTTCGTGCGCCGCAATCCGGCCCGAACCGTCGCGCGTCTTGAGCAGCGTCTGCGAGATCACCGCCTCCAGCGATTCGGAAAGCATGGTCCGGACCATCTCCTTCTCGTCCGACGGAAACACGTCGACAACCCGGTCGATGGTCTTGGCCGCCGAGCTGGTGTGCAGCGTGCCGAACACCAAGTGGCCGGTTTCTGCAGCGGTGAGCGCCAGGCGGATCGTTTCGAGGTCACGCAATTCGCCGACCAGCACCACGTCCGGGTCTTCACGCAGTGCCGACTTCAGCGCATTGGCGAACGAGTGGGTATGGGGCCCGAGTTCACGCTGGTTGATCAGGCTCTTCTTCGATTCGTGCACGAATTCGATCGGGTCCTCCACCGTGAGGATGTGGCCCATGTCGTTTTCGTTGCGGTGGTTGACCATCGCGGCAAGCGTGGTCGACTTGCCGGAACCGGTCGGCCCCGTGACCAGCACCAGGCCGCGCGGCTTCATCGCCAAGTCCGCAAACACGGCCGGCGCCTTCAGGTCATCCAGCGAGAGCACCTTGGACGGAATCGTCCGGAACACCGCCGAAGCGCCGCGGTTCTGATTGAACGCGTTGACCCGGAAGCGCGAGAGGCCCGGGATCTCGAACGAGAAGTCGACTTCCAGGTTTTCTTCGTAGACCTTGCGCTGCCCGTCGCTCATGATGTCGTACACCATGGAGTGCACGTCCTGGTGCGCGAGCGGGGGCACGTTGATCCGGCGCATGTCGCCGTGGATCCGGATCATCGGCGGCAGTCCGGCCGACAGGTGCAAGTCCGACGCCTTGTTCTTGGCGGAAAACGCCAGAAGCTGCGCGATGTCCATCTTATAATGACCCCCGACTTTTTTATGTCGCCCGGGCGTCGCAATGGCGCCTCCAGACGCGCTCCGAGCCGTTGATTTGACGTGCCGGAACCTTGTTTATTTGTAACAAACGTCGCCGGATTATGTCTGTAATCGCCGCCAACTTGCAAGCCGTGCGTCAACGGATCACAACGGCCTGCGCACTGGCTTCGCGCGATGCTGCGGGTGTCACATTGCTGGCCGTTTCCAAGACGTTCGACGCCGATGCCGTGCGCGCCGCGCATGCTGCCGGCCAGCGCCTCTTCGGTGAAAACTACGTGCAGGAAGGCATCGCCAAGATCGACGCGCTGGCCGACCTGCGCACGGGCGCCGACCCGATCCGCTGGCATTTCATCGGCCCCCTGCAGAGCAACAAGACACGCGCCGTGGCCGAACACTTCGACTGGGTACACAGCGTCGATCGCCTCAAGATCGCCGAGCGGCTGTCGGCCCAGCGCCCCGATGGCCTGCCGCCGCTGCAGGTCTGCCTGGAAATCAATATCAGCCGCCAGGCCAGCAAGCATGGCCTGCTGCCCGATTTCGATGAAGTGCGTGCCGTGGCACAAGCCGTGTCGGCGCTACCCCGCCTGCAATTGCGCGGCCTGATGGCCGTGCCCGAACCGAGCGACGACCCTGTCGCGCAACGCAAGCCTTTTGCCGATCTGCGCACCCTGGCAGCTCAGCTGCGCGAGGCCGGCATCCCGCTCGATACCTTATCGATGGGCATGTCCGCTGACCTGGAAGACGCGATTGCCGAGGGCGCCACGATTGTGCGCGTCGGCAGCGCCATCTTCGGGGCGCGGCACTATGCCAACGCCTGAATTCCTGTTTTCTCTCACACCACCACTCTCATGCTCGACACTCTGAAACTCGGCTTCATCGGCGGCGGCAACATGGCGGCGGCCCTCATCGGCGGCCTGATCGCCAAGGGCGCGCACGGCGCCAACATCGTGGTGGTGGACCCGACGGAGGCGGCACGCGCCCGCGCCGAACAGACCTGGGGTGCCCGCACCGGCGCCTCGCCCGGTGCAGAGTTGGCGGACCGGGACGTCATCGTCATCGCTGTCAAGCCGCAGCAGATGCGCGAGGTGTGCGCGCAGCTCGCGCCGCATCTGCGTGACAGCCTGGTGCTGTCAGTGGCGGCCGGCATCCGCATGCAGGATCTGTCGCGCTGGCTGAATGGCCACACGCGCATTGTCCGCGCCATGCCGAACACGCCCGCGCTCTCCGGTCTGGGCATGACGGGGCTGGCCGCCAATGCCGGCTTGTCCGACACCGACCGCGCCACGGCGAGCGCCATCGCCAACGCCGTCGGCAAGAGCGTTTGGGTCCCGAGCGAAGCGCAGATCGATGCCGTCACCGCCATCTCGGGCAGCGGCCCGGCCTACGTCTTCTATTTCATCGAAGCCATGCAGCAGGCGGCGCAGGAGCTTGGCCTGTCGGCCGAGACTGGCCGCACGCTGGCGGTGGAAACCTTCCTTGGCGCCGCCACGCTGGCTGGCCAGTCGAGCGAGCCGGTCGAGGTGCTGCGCGAGCGCGTGACGTCAAAGGGCGGCACGACCTACGCGGCGTTGACGTCCATGGAGAGCGCAGGCGTCAAGTCAGCCTTCGTGCGCGCCATGCATGCCGCTGCCGCGCGCGGCAAGGAAATGGGCGAAGCGTTCGGGCGGGATTGAACTGACGGGTGCATCCCCTGCGCCTGCCCGGCAGGGGATCAAGAGCGGGCAAGCCACCTCGCA
>JAGWNU010000003.1 GCA_028871175.1 Burkholderiaceae bacterium
CTTCCGCCAAGCCGGTCGCCCAGATCGGAAAATTCAACGGCTCGGCCAGGAACGCAGCGACATCATCGAGGTGGCGTTCAACGTTGATGCTGAGCGTGCGGACGTTGTGCAGCATGAGCCCTCCGTCGGCGGCGTGCGGTGTGGCGGAGTATAGGCAGCGCTCAGCCCGGCAGCTTGCGAAAGCTGATCGCCAGCCGGTTCCACGTGTTGATGGTGCAGACCAGCAGCGTCAGGTCGACGAGTTCGGCATCGGAAAACTGCGCCCGCGCGGCTTGCCACACATCATCGGGCACGCGCGTTTCACCGACGAGCGTGACCGCTTCTGTCCACGCCAGGGCGGCGCGCTCGCGGTCAGTGAAGAACGGTGTTTCGTGCCAGACCGAGACGGTCGCCAGGCGGCGCTCGTTCTCGCCACCTCGGCGGGCATCGGCGGTATGCAGATCGACACAGTACGCGCAGCCATTGACCTGCGAGGCGCGCAGGCGCACCAGTTCGGTCAGCGGTGTTTCGAGGGTGCTCTTGCCGAGGGCCTTTTCAAGCCCCATGACGGCCTGGACGGCGGCGGGGTTGCTTTGATAGAAGTCGAGGCGGGGTTCCATGCTGGGCTCGTGTGCTTGAGAACCGAGCCAGTCTAGGCGGCGCAGTGGCCGCTTCATATCGCCACTCCGCGTGAATTTCAGGGGGCCACTTTCGCGAGCGCATCGGTCAGCCGGCTTAGCCCGCTGTCGATTTCCGCGACATTCACGTGGCCATACCCGACCAGCAGCCCCGGCTGCGGCGCCGTCGCGACGTACATCCGCTCCGTGCCGTACAGGCCCACGCCGACGCCCTGCGCCAACTGCACGATGGTCGCCTCCGACAGCGGCGGGCGCAGTTGCGCCGCCATGTGGATGCCAGCAGTCGACGGCACGGGCGCCATCCAGCGGGCGAGGGGCCCGCGCAGATGTCGCAACAGTGCGTGGCGGCGCGCCGCGTACTCCTTGTGCATGCGACGCAGATATTTGCCGAAATCGCCATCGAGCATGAACTTGGCCAGCGCCGCCTGCATGAGCGATTCACTGTGCCAGTCGGCCACCTGCTTGGCACGGCGCAGCGGCGCCACCAGCGAGGGCGGTGGCACCGCATACCCGATGCGCAATTCCGGGAAGATCGTCTTGGAAAACGTACCCACGTAGGCCACGCAGCCCGCAGCGTCCAGGCTCTTGAGCGACTCCATCGGTCGGCCGTCGAAGCGGAATTCGCTGTCGTAATCGTCCTCCACGATGAGCGCGTCATGATGCTGCGCCCAGTCGAGCAGCTGGGCGCGACGCGCGAGGCTCATCGGCATGCCGAGCGGAAACTGGTGCGACGGCGTGACATAGACGAGCCTGGCATGCGGTGGCAGCGCCTCCACCACCAGGCCCTCTGCATCCACCGGCACCGGCACGACGTTCGCCCCGAGCGCCTGGAGCGCGATGCGAACGGGCGGATACCCGGGATCTTCGACGGCCACCGTATCGCCCGGGCGCACCACCACACGCGCGATCAGGTCGATTGCCTGCTGGGCGCCGTGCGTGACCAGGATGTCGGCCCACGTGCAGACCACCGCGCGACTGAACGCCAGATAGCGCGAAACGGCCAGGCGCAGCGACTGGTCGCCAGCGGGATCGTGATAGGCGCCACGCCCGCGTGCCTGCTGCCGCAGCGCATGCGATACGCAGCGGCGCCACGTATCAAACGGGAAAAGGCGCTTCTCCGTCACACCGCCGACGAAGTCGTAATCGATGCGCGTGCGCGGCATGGGCAGCACGTCTGGCACGTCGTTCCATGGCGTGGCAAATGCGCGCGCCGGCGGCACAGGCGAGGCAAGCTGCTCGGCCGGCGAACGCTGCGGCGCGTGCCCTCGCAGCCCGCCCGCGGCCTCGGCGACGAAGGTGCCCGAACCCGCACGCGCTTGCAGGTAGCCCTCGGCGATCAGGCGCTCGAACACGTCCAGTGTGGTCTTGCGCGACACGCCGATCTGAAGGGCGAGGTCACGCGTGGAAGGCAGCCGCTCGCCTGCCACGAGGCGACCCTCGAGGATGGCGGTGCGTAATTGTCGGTAGAGCTGGCCGGCAAGATCGTGCCGGCCATGGATCGTCAGATGGACATCCATCGTGGGCGCAGTGGGCGGTGGGGCTGCGCCATTCTACGGAGCCGCCGCTGCGGCGGGCAATGCGGAACGCAGGCTGCTCAGCCGTCCCTGCCGTCCGCGCGCGGGGCCATCAGCCACGGCGTGTAGCGCCACAGGTAGACCGCGAATGCCGCCACCCAGAGCGCGCTGGCCGTGCCGATCCACACGTTGCGCGGCACCAGCACGGGTCCCGCCACCCGGACAAGCGCTGCCACTGTGACGGCGGCGTAGGCAAAGTTTTCGGCGCGGCCGGTGCGCAGCAGCCGGCCGGTGTGGCCCAGTGCAGTGCGCGTGATCATCGCCACGATGGCGCCACCGATCGCGCCGGCGGTCAGCGCATGCAGCGCGGTGGAGCGATCGCCCCAGCCCAGCGCCGCAGCCGCCAGCAGGGCGAAGCCGACTGGAATGAAGGCATAGGCCGCGTGCAGGATGGCAACGATGGGCGTGCGCAACGTGCGCCGTGAATCCCAGCCGGCCCAGCGGGTGGCCTGAACCACGGCGGCGGCCGCAAAGACCGCAGCGGGCACGATGCCATCCAGCGGCGCCGCCAGTGCAGCCACCGCCAGCGCCGTGAGCGGCACCATCGCGCGCTCCGCCCACGCAAAACGGCGGACACGCGCGCCCGGAACGGCATTGGTCGTGAACATCGGGATGACGCGTCCACCGATGACGGTGACGAACATGCAGACCAGTCCGGCCGCTGCATCCAGGCAGCGCAGCGCCACGAGCGGCGCGTCCAACGCCAGTGCGGCGTGGAACGCAGCATTCACGGCGCCGAGCACGAGCAAGGCAATGGCCAGCCCGTAGTTGCGCGTGCTGCGCGCGCGCCGCAGGATGCGCAGGAACACGAAGCCGCACGTCGGCAGGAACGCCACATCGACGGCGATCGCCAGCGGCAGCGGCCCCGTCCACATCAGCACGCGGGCAGCGAGCCACAGGCCCGCAAGCGCGGCCAGGTGCTTGCCTTGCGGCGTCTGCAGCCCCGTCCAGTTCTTGCCGGCGGTGAACAGAAAGCCGACCACTACCGCCACCGCAAACCCGAACACCATCTCGTGCGCGTGCCAGAACAGCGGGGCAAGCGCCGGGCCGTGCACAGAGGGCAACACGCCCGTCATCAGGGCTGCCCATAACGCCATGGCCAGCGCCGCAAAGGCGGCGGCCAACAGATAGAACGGCCGGAAGCCGAGCGCGAAGACCGGGTGCCCCGCATACGGCACGCGGCTGGCAGGATCGGGCTGGCCGATATGGAGCAGCGGGGCAGAGCGGGGCATGGTGGTCTCCGGGATGAGGCTTAGAGGATGTCGTCCAGCAGATCGGGACCGAACACCTCGCGGTGGATGCGCTCGGCGGGCACGCCGTTGGCAAGGAGCGCTGCGCGCTGCGCCTGCATGAAGGGCAGCGGGCCGCAGAGATAGAAGTCCGCGTCTGCGGTCTCCGCCGCGATGAATGCATCGACGGACATGCGGCCTGGCTGCGCCGGACGCGAGGCGAATTCGGCGTCCTCGCCCGATTCCAGGAAGACATGCGCCTCGAACGCCGGCAGGATCTGCGCGGCACGCGCGAGGTCATCGGCGTGGGCGACATGGGCGGCCGCGCGGTCGGCATGGCTGAACACGATCTTGCGATCGCTGTTCTGCTGCGCGAGCGTATTCAGGGTGGAAATCATCGGCGTGATGCCCACGCCTGCCGACATCAGGACGATCGGATTGTCGGTGGCGAGTTGCGGCACGAAGTCGCCGTACGGCTGGCTCACCAGCAGGACTGCGCCTTCACGTGCGTGGGTATGCATCCAGTTCGATACGGTACCGGCCGGACGGTCGCCATCGCCGGCATCGCGCTTGACCGAGATGCGCCAGGTGCGGCCATTCGGCGCATCCGACAAGCTGTACTGACGCTGCTGCAGCACGCCCGGTGAGAGTTCAACCTGCACCGAGATGTACTGGCCCGGCAGGAAATCCGCCAGCGGCGCATCGCCCACAGCCTCGAGCGTGAACGAGACGACGTCTTCGGCCTGCTGGCGGCGCTCGACAATTCGCACCGGCTGACGGTGGTCCGGACCGCTTCCCGTGTGCTGGTACAGGCGCGCCTCGGCGGCAATCAGCTCGGCGGCGAGCAACCAGTAGGCCTCGTCCCACGCGGCGATCAGGTCAGGCGTGGCGGCATCGCCCAGCACTTCGGCAATCGCTCCCAGCAGGTGGCGCGCGACGATCGTGTAGTGGCTCGGCTTGATGCCGACGGCGGCGTGCTTGTGCACGATACGGTTGACCACCGGGCCCAGCGCGGCGTTGTTGCCGTAGTTGGCAGCGTAGGCAAATACCGCCGATGCCAGCGACTGCTGCTGCGATCCATTGGCCTGGTTGCCCATGTTGAAGATGTTGGTCAGCTCGGGGTGGCTGGCGAACATGTTGCGATAGAAGGTCTGCGTAATGGTCAGACCGTGCTCGCGCAGCACGGGAACGCTGGCATCAATGAAAGGCTTGGACCGCTCGGACAGCATTGTGAACTCCAAATATGCGTGATTAATGCAACAAATAAGACGGGGGCGCCGTCACGCTCTGTTGTGTGGCACCCCGGTGACGAGGCAACCGCTTGCATTGGATTCTATTAAACGTATATTTGAGATGCAACAAATTGACCTGCGGCAAACCGGCGCATCTTCTGGTGAAGTTCCCCTTAAGATGTGCCTTTCGTGAATGTTTCTGCGCGCCACGCACCAGCCTGGCCGCCGCCCGCCATGCGACTGACCGACTACACCGATTACGCCTTGCGCACGCTCATCTACGTGGCCGTGCATCCGGACGAGCTCGTCACCATCCAGCGCATTGCGGACGCCTTCGACATCCCGAAGAACCATCTCATCAAGATCGTCCAGCAGCTCGGGCAGGATGGCTTTCTGCACACGGTGCGCGGGCGCGCGGGGGGCATCACGCTGGGCCGCCCGGCCGCGCAGATCAACCTGGGCGACGTGGTGCGCGCCACCGAGCCGGACTTCCGCATGGTCGAGTGCTTTCATGGCGAGCACAACCACTGCGTCATCACCCGCGTCTGCGGTCTGCGGGGCGTGCTGCGGACCGCGCTGCAGGCGTACTTCGACGTACTGAACGGCTACACGCTGGAAGACCTTGTCGACAAGCCTGCCGCCGTCAACCGGGCACTGGGTGAGTCGATGACGCTGCCGATGCCGCGTAGCGTCAAGCGCAAGGCGGGTTGATCGGCGCTTGCCAGAAAACGCTCGCCTGCATGGAGGAAGCACCTCCAGTGCTGCCTGCGACCCTTTCAGCATCACAACGCCCTGCATTGCCCCGCTGCCACGCGCAGGCATGTTCACTGCTGCGCATCGGCTGTCGGCCGCGCCATTTCCGGTGACGGCCCGTTCAACCGACCAGCGGAGGTGTCATGAAAACGACTCGCGGCAAGACCCAGCACGCATCGCACTCGAAATTGACGGCGCAAAGCCATCGCGGCAGCGCATCGGCCGATGAGCGTGGCGGGCACGCCAGCCACGGCAATGCCGGCAAATCCCCAGACCGCGCGGGGGCCAAGTCGCACGGGCACGGCGCGGACGGCGGCGGCCGTGAGCACGCGATGCACTCGCCGATCAGCATTCAAAAGGCCCTGAAGGGCGCGTCCTATCCGGCGAAGAAGCAGGAACTGGTGAAGACCGCGCAGGCCAATGGTGCCGACGACAGCACGCTGCAGACGCTGCGCGACATGCCGGACGACGAATACGACACGCCGGCCGCGGTTTCCAAGGCCGTCGGCCGCGAAATGTGATGCCCACCCGCGCAGGAGGACCACCCATGGACCGATCGACACAGCATATGCGCGCGCGGCGCGTCGCCGCGTTGTTTCTGGCAGGTGCACTTGGCTTCGGAGGCGCGCTGAGCGTAGCGCGGGCTGCGGCGGACAAGGCCGACACGGCCTTCGTCACGAAGGCGGCAGCTTCCGGGATGCTGGAAGTGCAGGCCAGCCAGGTTGCCATCACGCGCGCCAGCAACCCTGACGTACGCGCCTTTGCACAGCGGATGGTGAAGGACCACACGACCGTAGGCGACGAACTCAAGCAGTTGGCCGACAGAAAGGGCATCCCCGTGCCTGAGAGCCTGCCGGCTGGTGAGCGCGCCAAGGTCGACCAGCTCAATGCGCTGGAGGGCGCGAAGTACGACAGGACCTACGCCGATGAGGTGGGGACACAGGCGCACAAGGAGGCCGTCTCGTTGTTCGACAAGGCCTCGAAGGATGCCAAGGACCCCGACATCAGGGCGTTCTTCGCGCATAACCTGCCAGCGCTGCGCGAGCATCTGCAAATGGCGGAGCAACTTCGGCCCGCGGTGAAATGACCTGTGGCCCGACACGTACCGGTAACCGGTAACCCCTGCGCAGCCGACACGAGGAAAGGGGCGGGGTACCCGCCCGGGGTGTCCATGTTGCCCGTCGGCGTTTCATATTCCGATTCCAGCTTGAAGATGGCCGACGTGCCGCCGCCCAGGTCTTCCTTGCCGGTCAGGCCCCAGCGGCTGCCCGAGAACCACGGAATCTGGAAGCCGGTAGTGCGTGCGCCGGCAGCGTTGGTGTTGTTGACGGTGCTGATGGTGGTGTCGATCAGGCCGTAGAGCGTCACGCTGGATGCTTGTGCGTGGGCGCCGGGAGCGGCCAGGGTGGCCAGAGCTGCGGCAGTCGCCGCGAGGGCATGAGTACGAAAACGCGTGGTACGGGACATCGATGTCTCCTTCCTTTGTGGGTGATGGTGTCCGGTCGTGATGCCGGCTTCGGGTCACGCGCAAGGGCAGCCGGCTAGCCGCCCGATGCAATCGCTGGGCGAGGGTAGAAGGGGGCACCTTTCTGGAGCCTTTCGCGTCGGTGTGGATGCAACGCTAGGGTTCGCCCGCATTGGGGGCGTTGTTGCCCGGTTCGTTGCAACGCATTGCAGTCCCGGCAACCCGGCTCGGGGTAGAGTGTCGGGTCGCCCCAACCCAATGCACCCGACCTTCCCATGCATCCGTCCCAAATGACCGGCCTGCAATTGCTGCAGGCCATGTCGCGCGGCGAGCTCCCGCGCGCGTCCATCAGCGAAACCATTCCGATGACGATGGAAGCCATCGACAGCGGCGCCGTGCGCTTCGGCGCGAAGGCCGACAAGCGACACCTGAATCCGCTCGGCGGCGTACATGGCGGCTTTGCCGCAACAGTGCTCGATTCAGTGACGGGCTGCGCGGTGCACACCATGCTCGAAGCCGGCGTGGGCTATGGCACGGTGGACCTGAACGTCAAGATGGTGAAGGCGGTGCCCGTGGACACGCCGCTGGTGGCCGAGGGCCGCGTATTGCATGTCTCACGGTCGATCGGCGTGTCGGAAGGCACGCTGAGAACGCAGGACGGCACCCTGCTTGCGCATGCCACGGCCACCTGCGTGATCCGCCGTCCGTAATCCAGTCTCGGGAGACTTCGATGTCTGAACCGCTGCAATCCCTGTCCGCCAAGACCACCGCACTGGTGCTGATCGATCTGCAACGCGGCATCCTGCCGTTTGCGCAAGGGCCGCATTCGGCCGAGCAGGTGCTGACCGCTTCTGCCAGGCTCGCCAAGCGCTTTCGCGAGCTGGGCGCGCCCGTGGTGCTGGTGCGCGTGGGCTGGGCGCCCGACTATGCCGATGCGCCGCGCCAGCCGGTCGATCGTCCCGCACCGACGCAGCCCGGCGGCCTGCCGGCGCAATGGTGGGAGCAGCCCGACGAACTCGACGTGGCGCCCACCGATATCCAGATCACCAAGCGTCAGTGGGGCGCGTTCTACGGGACCGAGCTGGACCTGCAGCTGCGCCGGCGCGGCATCTCCACCATCGTGCTGGGCGGCATCTCCACGCATGTGGGGGTCGAATCGACCGCGCGCGCCGCGTGGGAACACGGCTACGCGCTGGTGCTGGCGGAAGACGCGATGAGTTCGAACGACCCCGCGATGCATCGCTCCTCGGTGGAAAACGTCTTTCCGCGCCTGGGCCGGGTGCGCAGCACCGACGTCATCCTGTCCGCCCTCACGGCCTGAGCCAGCGGCCGCCGTGTCAGGTACCGTCTGCCACGGGCACGTACAGCACCATGCGCAGGCGCGGGTCTTCCACGACCGGCAGGCCGATGTAGTCGTAGCGCACGATCCTGCCGCCGGACGTGCGGATCAGCTTGTGCTCCGCGCGCTGGGCGCGCACCTCGTGCTGGCGCCACCAGGTGTCGAACTCACGGCTGCTGGTGCGCAGGCGGTCGACCAACGCCACGAGCAGCGGATCGTCCGCATGCGGGTCGTAGACGGCGCGGAACTTCGCCAGCATGCGGCGCGCCTCGTTCTCCCACTCGACGAAGCGCTCGCGCGCGTTGGCGTAGAGAAACATGTAGACCAGCGCGTTGCGGTCTTCCGCCGGCATCGTGCCGAAATCCATGAACAGCTGCGAGGCCGCGTCGTTCCAGCACAGCAGGTCGGTGCGGTAGCTGCGTACGTGGGCGGGCAGATCCATGCACGCCACGGCACGGCGCAAGACGTCGGGCACCGCCTCGGCCGGTGAGCGCCCGGCCACCCCCGTAAACGCCGCCTCCGCCCGCGCCAGGCCCCGCATGTGCGCGCGCTCATCCGACGACAGGCGCAGCGCGCGGCCGATCGCCTCGATCGTCGCCACCGAGGGCCGCACGTCGCGCCCTTGCTCGATGCGCACATACCAGTCGATGCTGATATTGGCCAGTTGCGCGACCTCCTCGCGGCGCAGCCCAGCAGTGCGACGGCGTCCTCCGCCCTCAGGCAGGCCCACGTCCAACGGGCGCAACTGGCCACGGCGGCTGCGCAGGAACTCGCCCAGCTCGTTACGCGGCGCGGCGGCAATGTGGGAAAGCTCGGGAGTGAAATCGTCCATGGCGGCATTACACACGACAGCGTGTGCGGGTGGGAGGGACAGCTCAATCCTAGGTTAATCCTAGCTCTGAATCGAATCTGTCCGGGCATCTACGCTGGCTCCAGTCCTCTTCCAGGAGCCCATCGTGATCCACGCTTCCCCTGTTTCGCAACCATCAGACACGCGCCGCCGCTGGCTTGCCTTTGGCGTGATGGTGACGGCGCAATTCATGTTCATCGTCGATGCGTTCATCGCCAATGTGGCGATCCCGAGCATCCGGACCAGCCTGCACGCCACCCCGGCGCAACTGGAGGGCGTACTGGCCATCTACCAGCTCGGCTACGCGATCCTGCTCATCACGGGCGGGCGGCTGGGCGACCTGTTCGGGCGGCGGCGGGTGTTCCTGCTGGGCCTGATCGCCTTCACTGCCACATCGGCCGGATGCGGCCTGGCAGGCAGCGCCGCCGCGCTCATCGGCTGGCGCTTTGCGCAGGGACTCTCTGCCGCGATGCTGGTGCCGCAGGTGCTGGCCAGCATCCAGGCGCTGTTCACCGGAGCAGAACGTGACCGCGCGCTGTCGATCTTCGGGCTGGTGATGGGTACCGGCGGCGCGGCCGGGTTGCTGGTGGGCGGCGCACTCACCAGCGCCGACATCGCCGGGCTTGGCTGGCGCTCGGCTTTCCTGATCAACGTGCCGGTGGGCGTGGCGGCCGCGCTGCTGGGCTGGCGGTGGATTCCCCGCCCGACCGCAGCCGTCGCAGAGGTGCATCTCGACACCGCCGGCGTCGCGTGGATGGCGGTCAGCGTGGCCGCGGTTCTGGTGCCCCTGCTGTTCGGCCGCGAACTGCACTGGCCAGCGTGGATCCTGGCGTTGCTTGCCGTGGGCGTGGTGGGCATTGCGACCTTCCAGCGGCTCGAAGCACGCGTCGATCGCGCGGGTGGCACGCCCTTGCTGCCGCCTTCGCTGCTGCAGCATCGCGCGTTCATGACAGGCCTGACAGCGTCCGGCCTCCACTACATCGGCATGATGGCGTTCTTTCTTGTGATGACGCTGTACCTGCAGAACGCGCGACAGCTCTCGGCCCTGCACGTCGGCGTTGCGATGCTGCCGCTGGCCCTTGCGTTTCTCATCACCTCTCGCCTGGCCAACACGCTGGTGCGTCGTCACGGTATGCGAGCCATGCTGGCAGGGTTGGGCATCATGGCGCTGGGGCTGCTGGTGCTGCTCGCAGGCTTCGGCACCGACTGGGCGCACCCCGCCGCCCCGGGCATGGCGCGCATCTGCCTCGCGCTGACGCTGTATGGCGCGGGGCAGGGGCTGGTGGTGGTTCCGCTGATCGGCCTGGTGCTGACCGGCGTGGCGCGCACCCAGGCCGGCGCAGCGGCGGGGCTGCTGATCACGGTGCAGCAACTGGCGGGCGCACTGGGCGTCGCCTGTATCGGCGCGTTGTATTTCACGTTCGCCGCCAACGGCAGCGCCGCCGGCATGACGCGCGGGGCCATGGCCGGATGCCTCGCCATGCTGGCGGCGCTGGGCGCGGCAGCGGTTGGCTTCGCCCGCCTGGGCGCAGAGCAACGACTGATGGCCGCCGCGAGCGCAGCGAGCCCAGCCTGAACGTCAGGCGCACCAGCGGTTGCACGCCAATCCGCCGATTCGATACCGCGGCGCGCGACACAAGCGCGCCGCGATGCATTGATCGGCCCGGGCGGGCGCGCCACACTCCCGCGCGATACGCTTTGCATCGTCCGCCTTCCCTCTCCACATGGCCACCGTGTCTTCGCTTCGCGCCGCTGCGTCGGCTGCATCGGCTGCTCCGCCCCGCATCGCTCTTGCTCGCCGCGTTGCCGCCGAAGGCATCGGCACGGCGATGCTGATCGCCGTCGTCATCGGCTCGGGCATTCACGCGCATCGCCTCTCAGGTGGTGACGCCACCTGGACCCTGCTCGCGCAGTCACTGGCAGGCGGCGCCGGGCTATTTGCGTTGCTGACGATATTCGGGCCGGTGTCCGGAGCCCATCTGAATCCGGCGGTCACGCTATCGGCCGTGCTGAAGGGCCGCCTGCGAGGCGATGAGGCGCTGGCATATGTGGTCGGCCAATTGGCGGGGGCCGCACTCGGCGTAGCCGCCGCGCACGCCATGTATGGCATGCCGGCATGGGCGGTTGGCACGCATGCGCTGTCGGGCTCAGCGCTATGGTGGAGCGAGGCGCTCGCAACATTCGGGCTGATCGGCGTGGGCATTGCCTGCGGGCGCCACGCGCCCGGACAATTGCCGCTCGCGGTGGCCGCCTACATCGCCGCGGGGTACTGGTTCACAGCGTCGTCGTCGCTCGCCAACCCGGCGCTGGCACTGGCTTGCGTGCTGACGGACGGCCCTTCCGGCATCCGTCCCGGCGACGCAGCGGGCTACATGCTGGCGCAACTTGCGGGCACGCTGTTGGCCACGCCGCTCTTCACCTGGCTGGTGGGCGGTGAGACCACGAACACCTCTGCCGCTGCGGGCGCGCCCGCTCCAACGCTGCCGATGCCAGCGCGCCGCCGGGCCGGGTAATGCGCGCGATCGCTGTCAGCGCGGGAAGGGCACGCCGCTGGCGCGGACGTACTGGAACAGTTCGGTCTCTCGGGCCAGCCCGAGCTTGCGCAGCGCTGCCGCCTTCTGCGTGCTGACAGTCTTGACGCTCGAGCCGAACCTGCGGGCGATTTCCGATACAGGCATGCCGCTGACATAGAGACGGACGACCTCGCGCTCGCGCGCGCTCAGCACCAGCGGGGCATCCCGCTCATTGATCGGGAATCCCGCGCCTTCGAGGATGCGCGGGCTGTAGTACGACGCGCCACGGGCAGCGGCATGGATGGCGTGGCCGACGTGCATCAGCTCGTCGCGCTTGCTCACGAAGCCTGCCACGCCGATCTGGCGCATGGTGCGCAGCAGCGCGGGATTGCTCACCATCGTGCAGGCCACGACCGCGGGCGCTGGGTGCTGCTTGCGCACCCGCGCGAGCAACTGCATGCCGTCGTAGGCGGGGTCGCCGTTCAGGTTGAAATCGGTGACGATCACATCGCAGCCGATGTGGTCAAGCACGTGCACGAGCTCGCGGCCATCATGCGCCTGCGCAACGACGCGCAGTTGCGGAAACCGTGCAATGGCAGCCATCAGCCCGATCAGGATCACAGGATGATCATCCGCCACCACGACCGACAGAAAAGGGGGCATGTGGCGCGTCAGGGATGTGCACGTTGTCCGCTGCCTTCCGCCTGATGCCGCCAGGCATCGACCAGGGCGCGGCGCTGCGAGGGAGATGCAAACACGAAGCGGTCGATCTGCGAGAGCACCGTCGCCCGGGACGCCGCATCCAGCTTGGCGAACATCAGCAGCATGGGATAGATCGGAGCCGTCATGGCGTGAGGAGGACAGATGAAAGAGTCGTCCATACCTTACGCACCCGGGCTTCCTGCGGGCATCAGCGATTTCTGACTTTCCGGGCCCTGTAACCTTTCGGGGCAGAAGCCGTTTCAGTCAGGGCTGCGAGAAACTGAATGCCGCTGCCGCATGGCGGCGCTAGCCGCCCGCTTGCACATGCGCCAGGAACGCCGTGGTCGACAGCGGCGCCGCCCACAGGTAGCCCTGGCCGGTTGCGCAACCGAGCGCGCGCAAGGTCTGGCGTTGCGCGTCGGTCTCCACCCCTTCCGCGATGCACTCGAGATGCAGCGTGCGGGCCAGTTCGATCATGGTTCGGCAGATGACGCCGCTCTGGCTGCTCAGGTCGACGGCAGCCGTGAACGACCGGTCGATCTTGAGAATCGTGAAGGGCAGGTCAGCCAGCAGCTTGAGCGTGGCGATGCCGACACCAAAATCGTCGATGGCCAGCGGATGACCCAACAGGCGCAACCGGTTGAGCGCGATGGCGAGCTGCGTGGCGTCAGGCACCGGTGAGTCTTCGGTCAGCTCGATCGTGATGGCGCCCGGCGAGATGCGCGCCTCGCGCACGGTGGCATCGATGCGCTCGACGGTGCCGGGGCGGCTGAGCGTGGCTGCGGACGCGTTCACGCCAATCGACACCGGGTGCTCTTGCGCGGCCAGTGCGTGCTGTACGCGCACGCAATGGTCGAGCACATGGAAAAACAGGCCATCTGCCAGCCCCAGCGCCTCCAGGCGCGGCACGAAGGCCGCAGGAGACACTCGCCCATGCACCGGATGCAGCCAGCGGCACAGCGCCTCGGCACCGGCAATCTGGTTGCTGGCCAAGTCATGCTGTGGCTGCAACACCACCTCGATCTGCTCAGGCGTTTCGTGGATGAGCGCGGCGAGTTCGTCGTCGGAAAACTGCGGCGGGCTGTCTTGCACCGAGGAGACCGGTTCGCGCTCGCGGGCGGCGGCGGCCTCCAGCAAGGGCAGCACGTGCGCCGGTCGCAGTGGCTTGTGGATACCATGCGGACGCTTCAGACCGATCGCATCGGCCAGGCTCACATGCGACTCGACGATCGGCGCATCCATGGCGCTGACCCACGCCCACACGGGCGACTGCCTCGGAAACACCTGACCGTCGCGCAGCCGCAGTTGCGCCATCAGTTCGGGGCCGTTCATGCCGGGCATGTCGATGTCGCACAGCACGAGGTCGACATGGCAGAGCTGGAGCAGGTAGAGCGCCTCGCGGCCGTCGCAGGCTGTCAGTATCTGCTGCACGCCCAGCGTATGGAGCAGTTGCCGGGCGGCAGCCCGTTGCACCGGATGGTCGTCGACCACCAGCACGGCGAGTTGCGCGAAACCTTCCATCGGCCACTCCTTGTCGTCAGTATCGGGGGCGGATCACATCCCGCCCGCGCCATGTCACATCCGCCGCGAGCCATCATTGAAGCACCGCGCGGTGCCGTTGTCAGGCACGGGCGCCAAAAAAAACAAAGCCCGCGCAGCTTTTCAACTGCGCGGGCCTTGAGCGATTCCCCCAACCTTTTGAGCATCCGGAGCCGGTGTCGACGGCGCCGGGATGCAGGAAATCGTGCCCGAAAAAAATGAAGCCCGCAACAGGGGCGGGCTCAAAAGGGGGGGAGTGCTCTCTAAAGAGAGAGCACGGTGAAGTTTAGTGGAGGGGTGTTTGTCAGACTGTCCGGCCTTCGCCGAATCGCTTGTAGGACAAAAACTGACGCAGATCCGCGATGTTAGCCACATAAAGCGCGCGGTTACGCCCAGGTTCGGGACGGAAAGGTGATTCAAACGGCGCATTGAGCACCTGGACGGCACGCGGGGAAAGGCGATGGAATCCCGCTTCGAATCGTGCGCTTGAAAAATGAGCTCGTTGCTGCCGGGCAACGCCACGACGCCGCCCGCAACGGAAATCAGCGTAGCCGGGATCGGCTGGGAGGCAAGTCGGCGAATCCGCCGCGCCAAAGAAAAAAGCCCGAGCACCAGGTGCTCGGGCCACAATCCACCAAGGAGGGTGGAGGAGACAGTTCCTACTATAGCGAATGCTTTGCTGCGTTGCAATAACGTAGAACTACGTAACGCAGCAATGCGTTGTCAGGGCGCCACGGACGACGGAAACGATTGCAGTCGTCACATTATGACGCGACGCAGCAAACACCGCCGCCACCCCGAAAATCCGGCCTCCTGCGGCTATACGGCTTTCAAAGGCAAAGCACGCGGCGAAAGTATTCACTAACTCACGTTCACCAGCTTAAAACGCCGGCAAGATCGCGCCCTTGAACTGGGTGTCGATGAACTGGCGCACCGTCTCCGATTGGTACGCGTGCACGAGCGTCTTCACCCACGGCTGGTTCCGGTCCTTCTCGCGCACGGCGATCAGGTTGGCGTATGGCCCCTGGCGGTCTTCCAGTGCGATGGCATCCTTGGCCGGCGTCAGGCCGTTCTTGACCGCGTAGTCCGTGTTGATCGAAGCGGCGTCCAGGTCATCCAGCGAGCGCGGCAGCTGCGCCGAATCCAGCTCGATCAGCTTGATCTTCTTCGGGTTCTCGACCACGTCACGCGGTGTCGCATTGTTGCCGTTCGTGCCGGCGCCCGCCTTGAGCTTGATCACGCCCGCCTTCTGCAGCAGAAGCAGCGCGCGGTTGCCGTTGGACGGATCGTTCTGGATGCCGACCTTGGCGCCTTCCTTGAGCTGCGCGAGCGACTTGATCTTCTTCGAGTAAAAGCCCATCGGCGCCACGTAGGTCAGGCCCACGTTGACGATCTTGTAGCCGCGCGCCTTGATCTGGCCATCGAGGAAGGGCTGGTGCTGGAAGCCGTTGGCATCCAGGTCGCCGGCGTCGAGCGCGGGGTTGGGCTGGGCGTAATCGTTGAACTCGATGATCTTGACGTCCAGGCCGTCCTTCCTGGCGACCTTCTGCACGACTTCCCAGATCTGCGCATCGGGGCCGCTCATGGTGCCGAGCTTGATCTGTCTGGTATCGGCGTTGGCGGCGGCGGCAACGGCAAGCGCAATGGCCGGTAGGGCCACGCGCGCAAGACGGGAAAAGAGAGACATGGAGAAACCTCGTGGATCGTGTCGTCAATGAAATCCGCCCGCGGGTAGCGGGCGGGTGACGCGATCCTGTCATAGGGTCGCGCGCGACAGAACGACAATTTCGGCATGTCCATATGCCCCGCAACAGGGCAAAGCTTGGGCAGGGGACGCCGGCCTCCAGCCAAGGCTCGGCTTCGCAAGGTCCGCTGCACGAACCGGTCTGCGGCACCATCATCCATGCCCCCGACGAGGGCTCATCGGCATTGCAGCAACGGCGATCGCTCCCTATGCTGCGGGCATGACCCCGCGCTGGACTGCGGCCTGCTGCTGGCCGACCGCCCGCACGCCAGGATGCAACGGCGCGCGATGGCGTCGAATGGCGCCAGGCCGGTTTCGGACTCGACCGCAATGTGGGCTCGCGCGCCTTGGTGCCACCGTTCACGTGCTCGACGAGGGTCGCGCCACTGCGCCATACCGGAAACGCTGATTCACGCTGTGAGACACCACCTTGAGCGCACCCCAACCCACTGACGCCGCACCGCAGGCAGCGCTGCCGGTCTACACCCTCTGGCAACTGATTGCCTATTTCGCACGCCTGGGCGCCTTGGGCTTCGGCGGGCCGGTGGCGCTGGCCGGCTACATGCGCCGCGACCTCGTGGAAAGGCGCCACTGGATCACCGACGCCGACTACAAGGAAGGCCTGGCGCTCGCGCAACTGGCGCCCGGGCCGCTGGCCGCACAGTTGGCGATCTACCTCGGCTATGTGCATTACCGCATCCTGGGCGCGACCCTCGTCGGCATCGCGTTCGTGCTGCCGTCGTTTCTGATGGTCGTGGCGCTGGGCTGGGCATACGTGCATTTCGGTGGCCTGACGTGGATGCAGTCGGTCTTCTACGGCGTGGGGGCGGCCGTGGTCGGCATCATCGCCATCAGTGCGCACAAGCTCACCACCAAGAGCGTGGGGAAGGACAAGCTGCTGTGGGCCATCTATCTCGTGCTCGCGGCGGTCACCTTCATCACCGAATCGGAGGTGGCGTGGCTGTTCGTGGCGGCCGGCATTCTGGTGTGGTTCTGGCGTGCACCGCCCAGGTGGTTGCGGCAGGGCAAGCTCCATGCGGTCGCCGTCGCGCCGGTCAGCGCCGCGAGCGGCATCCTCAGCACGATCGACTGGCCGGTGCTGTCACAAATTGGCGTCTTCTTTGCCAAGGCCGGCGCCTTCGTCTTCGGCTCGGGTCTGGCCATCGTGCCGTTTCTGTACGGCGGCGTCGTGACCGAGCACCACTGGCTCAATGAAAAGCAATTCGTCGACGCGGTGGCGGTGGCCATGATCACCCCCGGCCCCGTGGTCATCACGGTCGGCTTTATCGGCTATCTCATTGCGGGCTTGCCCGGCGCATGCGTCGCGGCGGCCGCTACGTTCCTGCCGTGCTACCTGTTCACGATCCTGCCGGCGCCATACTTCAAGAAGTACGGCAGGCTGCCCGCCATCCTGGCCTTCGTGGATGGCGTGACGGCCGCCGCCGTGGGCGCCATCACCGGCGCGGTCATCGTGCTGGCCAAGCGCTCGATTGTCGATGTGCCGACGGCCATGCTCGCGGTGGCCACCGTTGCGCTGCTGCTCGGGTTCAAGAAGCTGTCAGAGCCCGTGGTCGTAGCCGGCGCCGCGCTCATCGGGCTGGCGCTGTATCCGTTGCTGCATCATTGAGATGGATGCCGCTGTGCAAGGAAAGCACCAGCGGCGCATGCCCCACCCGAACTGCCACTATGTCGATCCGCTCTGCCGCGCCGGCCCTGGCTGCCGCACTTCTGTTTGGCGCCAGCACCCCGCTGGCCAAAACCCTGACCGGCGCCATCTCGCCCATCCTCCTGGCGGGCTTGCTTTACCTGGGCAGTGGGCTTGGCCTGACTGGCGTCCTGCTGGTCCGGCGGCTCGCCCGGACATCTGGCGAGGCGGCACAGCTTGAACCCGCCATGCCCCGGCGCGACATTCCCTGGTTGCTCGGCGCCATCCTGGCCGGCGGTGTCGCGGGGCCCGCCCTCCTCATGACGGGCTTGGCACAGACGGGGGCCGCGCCTGCGTCGCTGCTGCTCAACGTCGAAGGCGTGTTCACCGCGCTCATCGCGTGGATCGTCTTCAAGGAAAACGCCGACCGGCAGATCGTGCTCGGCATGGTCGCCATCGTGGCCGGTGGCGCGCTGCTGTCATGGCAACCGGAAGCCGCCAGCCTGTCGCGGGGCGCCCTGCTGATCGTGGCGGCATGTGCCTGCTGGGCGATCGACAACAACCTCACGCGCAACGTGTCGTCCAACGATGCCGTACTGATCGCCTGCCTCAAAGGGCTGGTGGCAGGCGTCTGCAACACAGCCTTCGCTCTGGCGGCGGGCAACGCGCTGCCGGCCATGCCTGCGCTGGCGGCGGCCATGCTCGTCGGCTTTGCCGGCTATGGTGTGAGCCTGGCGCTGTTCGTCGTGGCACTGCGGCACCTGGGGACCGCCCGCACGGGCGCGTATTTCTCGGTTGCGCCGCTGTTTGGTGTGGTGATCGCCTTCCTGATCTGGCCGGAGGTGCCCGGTGTGGCGTTCTGGGTTGCAGCCGCGCTGATGGCCCTCGGGGTCTGGCTGCACCTGCGCGAGCGGCATGAACACGAACACGTACACGAGCCGATGGTTCACACGCATGCGCATCGGCACGACGAGCACCACCAGCACGTGCACGACTTCCCATGGGACGGCAAGGAGCCGCACGTGCATGCCCACCGGCACGACGCACTTGTCCACAAGCACCCGCATTACCCGGATATCCACCACCGCCACACGCACTGAACAGCGCAGCCGGGCAGTGATGGCGCACGCGAACGCGAATGGGCTTGCAGCAACCGATTCGAGAGCATATAGTTAGCCAAATGGATAACAATAGAATTGCGCTAGACGCGATCTTCCATGCGCTTGCAGACCCCACGCGCAGGGCCGTCGTTCAACGGCTGGGCAGCGGGCCTGCAACGGTGAGTGAGCTGGCGGAGCCATTCGACATGGCACTGCCGTCTTTCATGAAACACGTGCGGGTCCTGGAAGAAACCGGGCTGGTTCATTCCAGGAAGAGCGGCCGCATCCGGACATGCGAGCTGGATCGCGAAAACCTGGCGGCCGCCGAGCGCTGGTTTGCCGAGCAGCGCGAAATCTGGGCAAGCAGGTACCGCAATCTGGACCACCTCTTAGAAGAATTGAAAGGAAAGAACCATGAAGGCTGATCTCCGATTCGAATTCCTCGCCGACAAGGCTGCGAGCCGCATCACCGTCAAGCGCGAGTTCGCGGCAAGGCGCCAGCTCGTGTGGGATTGCCATACCCAGCGCGAATTGCTTGACCGCTGGTTTGCGCCCAAGCCGCTGACCACCAAGACCCAGCACATGGCGTTCAAGGAAGGGGGCTATTGGCACTACGCCATGATCACGCCCGAGGGCGAAGCATTCTGGAGCCGCCTCGACTATCTGGCCATCCACCCGATCGACAGCTATGCCGCGCTGGACGGCTTCTGCGACGAGGCAGGCAACGTGAATCCGGACATGCCCAGGTCGCGCTTGGACGTGACCTTTACCGATGCGAACGAGCGCACGCTCGTGACAACCGTGGTTCAGTACAAGTCGGCAGAAGATGTGCAGAAGGTCATCGACATGGGGTTGAGGGAAGGGCTCGCCTCCACCCTCGAACGGCTCGACGAACTGCTGCTCGACCTGGCTGCGCCGGCGCAGCGGGCATAACAGCGCCGTCGCTGGCGAGGCAACGCCGGCCGATGGTCAGAAGAAAAGCCGCCCCAGGGCGGCTTTTTCTACGTACCGCGCTGGCAGCTCGGCTCACGCTGCCGACGGGTCCTCCGCGCGCTTTGGAGCGCTCCGGCTGAACCGCGCCGCCAGCGCCTTGCGCGCCCCGTCCAACCCTTCCCCCTGACCGGCCAGCTTGAGCAGCGCATACCCCTCCATCGCGCCGCTCATCACGTCGCTGCCCAGTGCCAGTTGCGAGTCGGACATGCGCTGGTAGAGGCTCGCCACGCGCACGAGTCTGCTGCGGAGTTGGTCGAAACCGGCCAGATCGCGGCGCAATTCCGCCAGGTCGAAGTTGCCGGGCAGCAGGTAGGGGTTGTGGTTCAGCACCTCCACGGCCTGGCGCGCAAACGCCTCGGACTTGTTGCCCATCTTCACCAGCGTTCGACGCTGGGCCGGGGTGAGGTCGATCAGGCTGGCGAGCCGGTCTTCGAGCGTCTTCAGCGCGCCGTCCACGGCGGCCAGGTCAGCCGGGGTGAGCTGATACGAAATCAGGTTCTGCGGCATGTCACTCCTCGTCAATCCATTGGCAGGGTCGCGCCATCCAGGGCACGAGGACGGGAGATTGGCCGCTGCGGCGCCGGTTCGCAATGCTCGATGGCAGCTTTGGTTGAAGAATCAGACTGTTCCGATGCGGCGTTCACAACTCGACACATCGAGATGTGCTCTCGGCGGTCCGAGCTCGGAGCTCGACACGTGAGGCTTTTTGCTCGATGGTTCGAGCTCGGAGCTCGGCGTGTGAGGCTTTTTGCTCGACAGGTCGAGCTCGGAGCTCGGCGTGCTGGGCTTTTTGCTTGGAGGACCGAGCGCTGAGCTCGGCGCGTGAGGCTCTTTGCTCGGCAGTTCGAGTTTGAAGCTCGACGTGTCGGGCTTTTTACTCGGCGGTTCAAGCTCGAAACTCGACGCGCGGGGCCTTTTGATCGGTGAGCAAAGCCTGGAAGGCGACGTGCGAAAAATCAGAATCTGGCGCTTACCCCCATCGCTATAATTCCTCCCGCTGCCGCACCAACGGCAGCCGGGTCTGGCGATCCGTCTGAAGTATTTCCTGTGAATGCATGTCGCCTCGCGCGACGTGCTGCGTTCGCTCGCGCAAGCCAGTTCATGGCGGGCCGGGTGGGGAGACCTTCGGGTCTGCCGGCGCCACAGGGGCCGGTTCGCCAGCCCCGCCGTCAGACCCGCCACCCCTCATCTGGCGATGAGCGGCAGGCCTCTTCAATCCCTGTGGAGGCTTCATGCCAAATTCTCAAAGCGGGCACCGCCCCGCGTCTTACCCATCTCCACCCGCACCACTCAGTCCGGCGCCCACGTCATCCGACACCGGCAGACTCACCATGAACCGCGTCTACCTGAACGGCACACTCGCCGCGCAGGCGTACCTCAAGCGCACGCGCACCGCCATGTGCACGCACGGCCAATGCCGGCCGGGCATGCTGCGCGAGCAGCTTCAGGTCTTCTCCGCACAGGCGTTTCCGCCGGTCTTCGTCAAAGGCTTTGTGGATGCGATTGATGCCTACGTATCGATGTCGCTCGGGGGCCGCGATGTCGATCCGCAAGCGTGGGACGTGCTAGCCGCCATCGAGCGGCGGGGCTATCGCGAATAACAATGGTTTGGCGCATTCCCGTGACGGGCGGGAATGTCCTCCCGGAGTGGGCCACCCAACCTGCGCCGTCTTCCGCACCACCTCACGATCCATCCGCAAGGGCCGCCCGGGCGTCGACTCTGACGTTGACACGGTGGCATGTGCCGGACGCATGCCGTGGCACTGGATGCCCGCCATCAGCGGGCGCAGGTCGCAGGTCATCACGTCAGGCGCCGGTTGCACGCGCTGCAGCCCGAAGCCGCGAAAGCGATCACCACCGATGCTCACCTCGCGCCGCGGCGCGCGTCGGTGGGCTTTATGTGTGAGCAGGATGCGGGTGGGGCGTGTGTGATGCCGGGGTGACCTTCCGGTAAGGCCGACACGCACCATCAGGCAGCGCCCGCCTGGCCTAACCGTCTCCATGGCCTGCAGTCATTCGACTGCGGAAGCCACGCGCCGCCCGCGCGCCGTCGGCGGCAGCTCATACCAGCCGCACGACGGTGTCCTGCATGGAGCCTTCTGCCCACACGTCTTTGTACTTTTCGAGCAGGGCTGCGTAGTCCCGATCGCCCAGCAATTTCTCGTTGACCTGCTGCATCTTGTCGAGGCTGTCCGAATCGAAGTGCCAGTGAATATTGCCGCCGCCGAATTGTTCGGCGCCGAAACGCATGTCGAGCGCATAGCGCTTGTTGAGGTGGGCCGTGACTTCTGCGGCAAAGGCCAATGCCGACGGCAGCACCGATGCATTCTTGACGGTCGCCGTGCGGATGAATCTGTACATGGTTGCTCTCCTGTCAACGTGACTTGAACCATTGCGGCACGCCCATGGCAGGAGTTGCTTCGCCTGGGCGGCTTCCGCCGAAGTCATGTTAGGAGGCCGACCGCCGCGCGCGTTGCGATGGCTCAAGGATGGTCGCCAAGTTGATCGGCCGTCACGCTGTGTACCCGATGGGGTTGCGCCGCGTGACAGCGCGCGTGCCGGCTTTACGCCTGCATCACGCGATTGCGGCCGCCTCGCTTGGCCTGGTACAGGGCCTGGTCCGCCAGGTGCAGTACAGCAGCCGCAGTGGCGTGCAGGAACTTGCGGCTCCAGCGTTCGGGCGGCGTCGCGCTGCCGTCGTAGGTGGCGCATCCGATGCTGACGGTGACAAACCCGCCGACGGCTGGCGCGGCCGCAATGCATCGTGCTTCCACGGCCTCGCGCACACGCTCTGCGATGTGCTGGGCTTCCGCTGACGGCGTGTAGGGCAGGAGCGCGACGAACTCTTCGCCGCCGTAGCGCGCGACGATATCTGCAGGGCGCTTGCCGAGCAGTCGCGCCAGCACTTCGGCAACCTCGACGAGGCAAGCATCGCCGCGCGCGTGGCCGTAGCTGTCGTTGATCTGCTTGAAACGGTCGATGTCGATCATGAGCACCGAGAGCGGGGTGCGATCGCGCGTGGCCCGCCGAAGCTCCGCCTCCCAGCGTTGCTCGAAGGCGCGGCGATTGGGCAACCGGGTGAGGCTGTCGACCAGTGCCTGCTGTTCGAGCTTGGCGTTGTCGCGGACGACGAGCTCGTACAGGCGCGCGATGTCACGAATCAGCTTCGCCAGCACGATGGCGGAGGACACGACGCTGAGCAGACGCGCCATGTACCACCCCAGGGCATAGCGCGCACCGCCATGAAGCGTGAGCACGGCGTCGGCAAGGGCGGCCGTCAAGGCGACGGCAACCCACAGGTCGATCCGCCGACGGATGCGCGTGATGGCCACATAGGCTGTCAGGCCGATGATGTTGGCCCCGATGACCGGCACACCCAGTTTCTGCACCAGGCCACTGTATGCGCCGTCCTGGATCAACTGCGGCAGGTGGCTCACCTCGCGAAGGCTCACGAAGGCGACGGCGGCCGCCAGCAGAGGGCCCACCAGAACCATGCACGCGGCGCTGCGGTTGTGGCGCAAGGATTCCGCCGCAGAGGGCCCGGCTCTCCGCCGTGCCGCAAGAAGGGCTAGCAGGACGAGCAGGGGATAGCCGGCATGCCAGAAGGTCCAGAGCCAGACCGCAGTCTGCGGTCCGGCGCCCAATAGCCCGGTTGCGGAAAACACGCCTGGAAAGGTCGGCAACTGCACTGCAGCCAGGACGGCCGAGTAGAGGTAGGCACTCGCCAGGATGCCGGAGAACGCGTCTGCTCCGATGCGCGCGCGCTGCCAGAGCAGGTAGGCCGTCAGGCTGTCCGACAGCACGATCGTTGTCAGGAACATCGGCAGGAACGGCTTGACCTCGGCCAGCGGCGTTTCGGCATGCAGAAAAGCCAGGCCCATCACCGCCACGATCAAGACGACAACGGTTGCGGCCGTGATGAACTCACGCCGGGTGATCACGTCATCGTTGAGCTTGGCTGTCAGCGGCATGTGTCTTTGATTCGGGCACTGCCCTGTTCATCGTCTTGAAACCCCTCGACTTTAGACTGATTCGTCGATGCGCTCCTCGTCACTGACGACAGACAGTGTCTGTCGCGCGCTTGACGAGCATGCCGGCTCCCGGGCGCCGGGCAATAGAGACAAATACCCACACGCCGTTTTTTCAAACGCGCCGATGACACACGTGACGCGACGGTATAAAGCCTGATGAGGCAAACGACCCGATTGGCCCGCCCAGGGTTCCGGCAGCATCGGATGCGACCTGCCGCTGTCAAGTTTCCGTCCTGACCGCCGAAATCAAGATTTGCCGTGTCCCGATTGATCCAACGCGCCCAATGGCCAAGATGAACCTCACGTCCTTCAAGTTTTCCGCGCTTGCTGCCTGCGCGCTTCTGCCGATATTTTCCGCACAGGCGGCGGACAAATCCCAAAAGCCGGTGCAGCCGCTGCAATGGGTCTCGCAACTCATCGTCAAGGAGCGCGGGGCCAGCACGGCAGGCACGCTCGACGTGGCCAGCGCGACGCAGCGCTGGGCAGCCGCAGCCCAGCTTCCGCTCGGTTACAAGCGACCGATGTCGACGGGCGCGCATGTCGTAATGTTGCCCAAGGCGATGTCGCTGGACGATGCGGCCACCGTCGCCAGGCGCATGGAGGCGAGCGGCCAGTTCGAATACGTCTCGCCCGACCGCAAGATGAGCCCCGCGTCCACGGTCACGGACCCGCTCTTCAGCCAGCAGTGGAACCTCATGCCGACGAGCACGGCGGCCGGCGGCGCCAACATCACCAATGCCTGGAGCACCACCAAGGGCTCGTCCCTGGTCACGGTGGGCGTGGTCGATACCGGCCTGATTGCAACCCACGCAGACCTGTCGGGCGCCAACATCCGCACCGGCTATGACTTTGTCAGCAGCACGGCGATGACCGGTACGCCGGACCCGAAGACCAACCTGTCCATTCCGCTTTATTTCGTCGAGAACGACGGCAGCACCGAGCAGGGCCGCGATTCGGACCCGTCCGACCCCGGCAACTGGGTCAGCAGCAACGACGCGGCAAACTACCCGACGTTCTGCGGCGGGGCGGCCAACAGTGACTGGCATGGGACGTTCGTCACCGGGCTGATCGCGGCGCAGCAGAACACCATCGGCATTGCCGGCATCGCGCCCACCACGGGTGTGCTGATGGCGCGCGCGCTGGGCAAATGCGGCGGCGTCAGCTCCGACATCATCGATGCCATGACCTGGGCCGCTGGCGGCGCCGTGACGGGCGCGCCCGTCAACACCAATCCGGCCAAGGTGATCAACATGAGCCTGGGCGGCGTCGGAAGCTGCTCATCCGCGGAGCAGGCCGCCGTGGACAACGTGCGCGCCCTGGGCGCGAGCGTCATTGTGGCGACCGGCAACGAAGCCGGACCGGTGGATTCCCCCGCCAACTGCTCGGGCGTGATCGCGGTGACTGCGCACACCATCGATGGCGACAATGCGAGCTACGCCAACATCGGCCCGCAGACCACACTGAGCGCGCCAGGCGGCGGGCAGGGGACGGTGCTGACGGGCACCGGCAGCCTGATCCCGTCGTTGTTCAACAATGGCCTGCAAGGGCCCACCACCGATGCGTACGCGCAGGGTGCGGGCACCTCGTTCGCGACGCCTCACGTTGCCGGTGTGGCCGCGCTGATGCTGTCGCTGGTGCCGACCCTCACGCCGGATCAAGTGGCGACCCTGCTCAAGCAATCGTCGCGGCCGTTCCCGGCGGGTACCTACTGCGCAACGCATGCGGGCGTGTGCGGCAGCGGCATGCTCGATGGCACTGCCGCGCTGTTGCAGACGCAGGGCAAGCCGACGCTCCATGCCGCCACGCCGGCTGCCGGGGCGACGGCAAACGCCACGGTGACGCTCTCCGCGGTTGGCGGCCCCGGCTTTGGAAACAGCGTTGCCAGCGTGGTGTGGAACCAGACCGCAGGCACGGCTGTCACGGTGGCGTCCAGCGGCCCCGATGCCAATGGCGCGATCAGCGGCACGTTCACCCCGCCGAGCCAGGGCACGTACAGCTTCAATGTCACGCTCACCAACAGTGCCGGCGCCACGGCCACGGACAGCGTGACGTTGAACGTGGCGGCAGCCACCACGACCGGGACGCCGTCGACCGGCACCTCGGGCGGCACCACAACGAGCACCTCTTCCGGCGGTGGTGGCGGGGGCGGTGCGGTTGACCCGCGGTTCTCGGCATTGCTCCTTGCAGCTGGCGCGGCTGCGTGGTTGCAGCGCCGACGTGGCGCCGGTCAGGCACGATGAGTTGGCCGCCGCCCGGGTGACCTCCAATCAACCCGGGCGGCGTAGGCGACACGTCGCATGGACGGCAGTTACGATTGGTTGCACAAAGCCGCACATGCGACGCCGCGCCTCCCTACAATCGGCGGAACCATCAACAGACGGAGGAAGGCAATGAAGACAACACGATGGATGGCGGCGGGTGCAATCGGTGTGCTGCTGGCGGTGTCGGTTCCGGCACTGGCCAAGGGTGGCGCCGGGGGCGGTTCTGCGGCGCACATGAGCGGCGCCGGCATGACCAACACCAACGGCCCCGAGAGCGCCGATCGCGACAAGGGCCGCGCCCGCGCAGCGGACCGCGCGCACGAGCACGGCAAATCCACGCAGCACCAGCACGCGGGCAAGCGCAAATAAGCCACGCAATCGCTCAAAAAAAAAAAGCCGGTCACGCTGACCGGCTTTTTACTGGGCGCTGAATTGAACCGCTCAGCAATTGCCCTTCTTGGCCTGCCCGGGCGGGCAGAAACCATTACCCCGGCCGCCCTGGGGTACGGCAACCACCCCCGAGTCAGGCACATAGACTGCGCACCCACCCAGCAGCGAAGCGCCAAGCGACAGGATCAGGACCATTTTCTTCATGATGTTGTAGGGGGCGGTGTGGTTGCCGCCCCGTGCTCTCTGGTTAGAAGGTGAAATTCACGTTGCTCTGGCTGCCGGCCGCGACGTTCACGTTGGTGCTTTGCGTGGCGCCTGTTGCGCTGGTGGCCTGCACCGAGTACTGACCTGCCACCGACGACACGGGCGTCAGCGCGATCGGCAGCGTGGCGCTGTAGGCGCCAACCAACGGTGCGGCTGCCGGCAACGACAGCGAGTAGACCCCGGTATCGAGGTTGGCGTTGGCAGACGTGATCTCATACGACACCGAGTTGATGGTCTGCAGCGCACGCAGCGTGGCCTGGGCCGAAGCCGTGACCGTACCGCCCGCCGTGTTGGTGGTGGAAGACGGCAGCACAATCGGCGCGGTCGAGGTCGACACCGTGGTCGTGGCGCTGGCCGTCACCGGGACGGCGGTGATGATGCCCGTGGCATGGCCAGTCGGGGACGCGTTGTCGACGACCACGACGTCATACGTGCCGTTGCTGCTGCTCTGGACCAGCGGCGACAGGACGAACTTGCCGGTGGAGTCGGCAACCGTGCCGCGGATGACCTGGCCGTTCTGTTCGGCATACACCGTGGCGCCGGCTTGGGCAGTCGGCACGTAACCGGTGATCGAACCGCTGACGACCGTGGGCGTGGCCGTCACGACGGGCTTCAGGCTGTAGCCACCGTTGCCTTGCTGCACGATCGACTTGCAGGCGTTGAAGTCCAGCACCAGATCGACCAGCGTGTTGGGTTGCACCGTAAAGGGCTGGATGATCTTGTAGCCGCTCTGCGTGCCGCTGGGGGTGGCCAGGGGCTGCTCGGTCGAGCCGGTCGGCACCACGGAGTTGGCGAGCGTGCCGCCCTGGTTGGGCGACAGCACCAGGCGCAATTGCTGGTATTGGCCCGCCGGCAGCGGTGCGCTGCCCAGATCGGTCAACACACCATTGGTGAGCGACAGCAGATCGATCTTCTGCGGGGTGGCCAAGGCAATGTCCGTCCAGCCGGCGTCGGTATCGGCGGCCGAAGCGCTGGCGTTGACGCGCACCTTGTTGACCGTGACGTAGACATGGTCGAAGCCGCAGGCGGGCGCATCGGTCATGGCGACGCTGAGCGTGCCCGTGCTGGCGGTTCCGCTATCACCGCCACCACCGCCGCACGCGGCGATGAGGAACGGCAGCGGCAGGGCCATCAGGGCGTTACGGTAACTGGCTTTCATGTTGTCTCCTCGGCTGTGGGGGGTGCCGCAAGCATAGCCCCAGCCATGGCACGCATTTTGGGCGAATTGAAACCATTCGTAACCGAAATGGGCCGACTGCAACAAGTGAACGTTTGCGAATAACCAGCGGCCAGTCCGCACCTTCAAACGGCCGGCGGGCGCGGGTTGCGGGCACCCGGCGGCGCGTCAAACCCGCAGCGGATCAGCCGCGCATGCGGAGCAATTCCGCGTAGGAGACGAGCTTGCGCTTACCGGGGCCCAGCGTTTTCCGTTTTGGCGTGGAACGGCCGGATTGATTGCGCTCGAACTTGGCGGCGGCGCGCGCATCTTCTTTTGCGTGGAGGCTCATGGCCCGGGCCTCTGCCTTCAGGCGCTCCGCTTCCAGCCGAGCGGCCACCCGCTCCTCGCGGGCAACATCGTGCGCAGCCGACAGGATTTCGGCACGCAGCAGGTCGCGCCGCTGCCTGGCAGCCGCGCGGGCCTCCTGCAATTGCGCTTTTCTCTGCCGCAGCCAGTCCTTTCTGCTGACCGGGGCGGGCCGGGCCTCTGCCGGCACGCTCTGACGCAATGCCTGGCTGATGGCCAGTTTCTCGGCCAGATGTGTGCTTCGAGCGCCATGTTTTGCATCAGTCACAGTGCGTCGCCCTCCGCAACGGCGCATGGGTGCCGCCCATGCACCACCGTCGATGGATGTCATCAAAGCTCATGCCGCGAACCTACCATAGGGCTCGCGATCGCGCCGAGGCTGGCACGGGCGGACAAGCGCGTTCGGCACATCGGGGCGTGCCGTGCCGGATACGGAAATGCGCGATCATGCCGGCTCCATGGCCAACATCGATACACCCCGATCCGATGACTCCTGACGACAGCGCAAAGGGAACCCGCAACGCCAACGCAAACGATGTCACCCCGCAGATCGCGTCGATTGTTCCCGCACAGACCGCCGTGGTGGTCATGCATTACCAGACCGACATCCTCGCGCTGTTTCCGTCGGTTGCGCCCACGCTGCTCTCGAACACCCGCGAGCTGTGCGACGCAGCGCGGGCCAAGGGCGTCAGCGTCTACTTCGCCAAGATCCACTTCAGCCCCGGCTACCCCGAGGTCAGTCCGTTGAACCGGAACGGGCAGGGCATCAAGCGCCTGGGGCTGTTTGTCGACGACCAGGTCTCGCCCGAACTGGGCCGGCAAGCCACGGAACCGCTGATCATCGCGCACCGTGCCAGCGTGTTCTTCGGTACCGACCTGCAGGTGCGGCTCTCCGCGCAGGGAATCGACACGCTGATCCTGGTGGGCATTGCATCGACCGGCGTGGTGCTGTCCTCGGTGGCGCACGCCAGCGATGCGGACTTCCGCCTGTTCACCGTCAAAGACTGCTGCTACGACCCCGATCCGATCGTGCACGATCACCTGTTCTCGACGGCATTCGCATCGCGCACGACGGTGCTCTCGCTGGCAGACGCGCTGTCGCTGCTGGCCTAGGCGCTCGCCCGTTGGATGCCTCGTCTCGCACGCGTTGATGTGAGTCAATGACCGGTCTCACAGCCTGCATAGAGTCACTTCATGGACCTGCGGCAACCCCATGCCGCCAGGGCGCGCGGGAAGCTTCCATGGAGACGACAATGAAGACGATTTGCACGATCGCATCGGCACTGATCCTGGCCGGGCTTCCACTCGTACCGACGGGTGTCCACGCGCAAACGCTGGAAAAGGTTGCGGCGGCGGACAAGATCACGGTGGGGTATCGCGAGGCGGCGGTTCCGTTCAGCTACCTGCTCGGCCCGCACAAGGCAGTGGGCTTCTCCGTCGACCTGACGCAGGCCATCGTTGACGATGTGCGACACCAGCTGAAAAAGCCGTCTCTCAAGGTTGATGCCATTCCCGTGACGGGACAGAACCGCATCCCGCTGCTGGTGGACGGCACCTACGACCTGGAATGCGGATCGACCACCAACACCAGCGCACGCGGCAAGGAAGTGGCGTTTTCCATCAATGTCTTCTACGCGGGAACACGCCTGCTGACCAGGCGGGATTCCGGCATCCGGGGCTATGCCGACCTGTCGGGGAAGACCGTGGCCAGCACGGCCGGCAGTACGAACGAGAAGGTGCTGCGAAAGTACGCTGCCGACCACCACATCGATGTCCGGTTTGTCTTCGGCAAAGACTATGCGGATGCGCTGCAGCTCGTCGAGAACGGGCAGGCCGCTGCATTGGCGCTGGACGACGTGCTGCTGTTCGGCATGCGCGCCAATTCGGCCCATCCCGCATCGCTGGAAATCGTGGGCGACACCTTGCAGGTGGAACCCTACGCCTGCATGGTGCGCAAAGGCGACGCGGCGTTCAAGAAGCTGGTGGATGGCACCATCACGCGGCTCATGCAGTCGGGAGAATTCACGGCGCTGTACAAGAAGTGGTTTGAATCGCCGATTCCTCCCGCCGGTGCGAACCTGCGCATGCCCATGAGCGAGCCCCTGCGAGCCAATCTGAAGGCCCGTAGCGACAAGCCGGCGCAATAGCGCACCGCGTGTGCCTGGCGCAGAGGCGGCGCGCGCTCACACCGCGTCGGACGGTGCTGCCGATGCGCCCGTCGGCACCTTGTAGCGGTTGTAGCCCCACAGATACTGCTGCGGAAAACGGTGGATCATCTCTTCCATTTCCGCATTGATCCAGGCCGCCTGGGCTTCCGCGGTGTCGGGAAGCGGCCCGGTCAGGCGCTTGACGTGCATGCGCCAGCCGCGGCCGCCGGGCAGTCGCTCGCCAGCGGCGATGATCAGCGCCGCATTCGTCTGCGAGGCCAGCTTGCCCGGCAGGGTCATGGTGTATGCGGCGCGGCCAAAGAAGGGTACCCATACGCCGTCACCCTTCGGCGCCTGGTCGGGCAGCAGGCCGATCGCCTCGCCGCGTCGCAGCGCGCGCACGAACGCGCGCACGCCCTGGGATGTTGCCGGCACGGTCGTCAGGTTCGATGTGGCGCGCACGGTATCGAGCACGCTGCGCAGCATCGCCTTGCGGTGCGGGCGGAACATCACCGTCAAGGGAATGCGTTGTGCCGCATAGCGCGCGGCCAGCTCGAAGCAGCCCAGGTGAGGGGTGAGCATGATGAGGCCCTTGCGCTCGGCCAGGGCTTGCTCGATCACGGCCCAATCCTCGCAGATCACCTGGTCCATGCAGGCCGCGCTCTGAAACCAGACGCGCGCCAGTTCGCTCATCATCGCGCCGGTTTCTGCGGCTGCCTGTCGCGCAAAGCGCGGCTCGTGGAAGCCGGCCTGCGCGGCGTTGCGCTGGAGGTGTCGGCGATATCCGCCCGGGACCGCATAGATCAGCAGACCGAGCACACGGCCGAACCCATGAACCACCGGCAGGGGCAACGCAGAAAACAGCCGCAAGAAGGTAGTCAGGGCGCCCGAGGGGCGCTGGGATTGGCTATGCATGGTGTTGCCATCCTGGAAAATGTTGCTTTGCACGCCCCCGACGCCTTGTCAAAGCGCTACTCAAGGCCCCGATTGAAGCGCAGAAGACTAGCGAACCAGCAAGGCGTTGTCCATCCCGGGAACCGGCAGTGGCGGCGTGCCTTTCGGGGTGTGTCGAAGATGCGGCGGATCGGTCGTGCCTACTGCTCAAGCGACCAGCCCTGGTTATCCACGTTCTTCTCGTCGCGGTAGATCCAGCGTGCGCCGCAGGTGGGGCAGGTGAACGTGCTGACCGTGACGGCAAGCCCGGTGGATGACTTGATGCGTTGCGTGTCGGTGATTCTCAGCAACGCGTGGCCGGGCGCGCCGCGCTGCTGGACTTCGATGGCAAGGCAGGGCGGACAGAGTGTCATGCCGCGGTTTCTCTCAAAGGATGCAGACCCGCTGCGCAGCGCTGGGGCCACGAAGGCCGGCGCGCGTGGGTCGGGGTGGAGGTTCGATCCGTTGTACTGCCTGCAGGCTACACGCCGAAGACAGGGGCACCGAACTTGAGCAGCAACTGCTCGATCTGGCCCATGTCGTCCGTGCGCGGCGTGCGGTCTTCCGTGACGCGAGACGGCCCGCCATAGACCGCAGCCACGTGCCGACGCACCGTCAGCACTTCATCGGCCGGGGCGGAGACGATGACAGCGGCGCCAGGCTCGTGCCGGTAGCTTCCGTCCTTCCACCCTTCGGGGGTCAGGTGCAATTCTTCCCATTCGTCGCAAACAGACATGGTGGACTCCTCTTCGTTGAATCGCGGTTGTGCCGCGCCAGACAGGTTGCAGGTTCAGTTCTTGTGGCGATAGTTGATCCGGCCCTTCGTCAGGTCATAGGGCGACATCTCCAGCGTGACCCGATCGCCCGCGAGGATGCGGATACGGTGTTTCTTCATGCGGCCCGATGAATAGGCCCAGATCTGGGCGCCATTCTCCAGGACCACGCGAAAGCGGTTGTCCGGCAGTACTTCTGCGACCTGGCCGCCAAATTCCACGAGTTCTTCTTTAGCCACGTTGGACTCCTTTCGCGGCACTGTGGGCCGCATGATGTGATGGGGTGCGGGCGCCAGGATGGCGGCGGCGCAGGCGCGCGATGGCCATGCTTCCGGCGTGCCGGCCGGCATGCCTTGCGAGCGCTTCGGTGCGATGTACGTCGGTGCGCATCGAGACGTTGGCAAGGATGTGCTCCATGCCGTCGCGGTACTCACTGATGAGGTAGGTGGGAAACCAGACGCCTGGTTCTTGTTCAATCGGGTACACGGAGACCGTGTACGGGGAGTTGGCTTGATTCAATACGCTGCAATGTTTCGGGCGATCGCTCAACGCAGGTCTGGCGCGGGTATGCATGCCGCTTCCTGCCAATGAGGTACGTCACGATGGATGAGGCCAATGTCTGCGCGTCATGCAACCAGGCAGGGCGCGAGTGATTGGCGGCGAGGTGACCGGACTTGCGTAGGCTGGCATGCCGAGTACATGCATGCCGGGTACGGAGCGGACAGGCCGCCGGTCTGGATGGTCATGGGCTGCGTGGCCCAGGCAGATTCGGGTGTACGCCCGACGGGTAGCCGATGGAATGTAGCGATTGCGTGTTCGGCACCCGACCCGATCATTTCGATGAACGGGTAAAGACCGCGTATGGTAACAGCTTCCGCATGCGGCTGCCTGGCCGTCGAATCCCGGCGTTGGCACCGTGCACCCCCTTGCGAGCCTCAACGCAATCAAGCCTGGACGACCGTCCTTTCCCTGCGCGCAGGCGCTGCGGCTCATGCGCCACCTGAGCGCCACGAGTCGGGCGACGAAGCGCCTGGAAGGTCATGTGAATGGACTGCTGCCCCGACTTTTTTTCGTAATTCGTTGACACGGTGTCACAAAGCCTGTAGAACCCGTCCCGCAGGATCTTCAAGCAGTGACTCCGATGTTCTGGGGTGCCACACCAAGCGGCGCCTCCTTTGCTCCATGTTTCTTCCTTGATTGTCGTGCCTGCTGAGCACAAGGCTCATGCAGAACTTTTGAGGATATCCAACATGGAAACCGGCACAGTTAAGTGGTTCAACGACTCCAAGGGCTTCGGCTTCATCTCCCCTGACGCAGGCGGCAGCGACCTGTTCGCGCACTTCTCTGAAGTGCAGGGCAGCGGGTTCAAGTCCCTGCAAGAGGGACAGAAGGTTCGCTACGTCACCGGCGTAGGCCAGAAGGGCCCGGTCGCGACCAAGATCGAAGCTGTCTGATCGCTCTGGTCCGCATAGAAGAAACCCCGCCATGCGGGGTTTTTTTTCGTGCTGCTCGCGCCGCGGTTGTCGCAGCCGCCGCGCCTCTCGATCCTGGCACACGCGCCCGATGTGACAAGGCCCGCTCTGGAGGCGGGCCTTGTGTGTGGTGCAGTGCCCGCCGCGCGGGCCGGCCAGGCGATCAGGCCGATCCGTCCGCGCCGCCCTCAGCTTCACGCTCTTCGCGCTCTTCACGCGGCAGCGTCAGCATGCCGGTGTTGTACACGTACTCATACACCTCGCCATACCGGCCCCATTCAATGCCGATCTTGAGCACGCGCTCGGCTTCCTCGGCCTTCAGGTAGGCCTCCAGCTCGCGCAGGACCTGCTCTTCGCGGATCTCGCCATCCTCATTGGCGTCCAGCTCCGCACGGATGTGGGCGGCCAGTGCCACGCGCTCCAGCAGCTTCTGGCCGAACAGCACCTTGCGCTCGGGCGGCTCGGTTTCCATGTAGGTCTTGCCGAACGGGGTGACGATGATGTCGCCGCGCTCGATGGTGGCGAGCTGCAGCAGGGCCAGCGCCTCGCAGGCGGGCAGCAGGTCGTCGTCGGTCACGCCGGCTTCTTCGGCCAGGTGCGGCAGGTCGGCGCGGCCGTTGAAAGGGGCTTCGACCAGCAGGTCGAGAATGGCCTCCATCTGGCCGATTTCCGCCTCGGGCAGGCGGTAGGCGAGCTGCTGCGCGGCAGGTTCTGCGCCCACATAGATGCCCACGCGCTCGGGCGAGGTCATCAGGCCATAGACCTCGTCGATCAGGTTGCGCACGGCGGCCGAATCACGGTTGCGCGGGCGCGGGAACGGCACGCGCACCTCGGCGCGGATGCGCCCGGGATCGCTCGACAGGATGACGATGCGGTCCGCCATCATCACCGCCTCTTCGATGTTGTGCGAGACGATCAGGATGGCCTTGATGTTGGTGCGGCGGTCTTCCCACAGGTCGAGCATTTCGTCGCGCAGGTTCTCGCCGGTGAGCACGTCCAGCGCGGAGAATGCCTCGTCCATCAGCAGCAGGTCCGGCTCGGTGACGAGCGCACGCGCAATGCCCACGCGCTGGCGCATGCCGCCGGAAAGCTCGCGCGGGAGGGCGCTGTTGAAGCCCGACAGGCCGATCAGGTCGATGGCCTGCTCGGCACGTTCTTCGCGCTCGGCCTTGCCCACGCCTTGCGCTTCCAGGCCCAGCTCCACGTTCTGCTGCACGGTCAGCCACGGAAACAGGGCGAACGACTGGAACACCATCGCGATGCCCTGCACGGGGCCGGTGTATTCGCGCCCGCGGAACAGCACCTGGCCACGGTCGGCACGCACCAGGCCTGCCATGATGCGCAGCAGCGTCGATTTGCCCGAGCCTGATTTGCCAAGCATGGCAACGATCTCGCCCTCGCGCAGGTTGAGGTCCACGCCTTCGAGCACGGCACGGTCGGTGTGGTCTGCGGTGCGGAAGATTTTCGAGACGCCGCGCAGCTCGATGACGGATTCGGCGTTGGTGGCCATGGTGTGTTCTCTGCTGAAAATAGTCGTCGCCTTAGAGGCGGGTGCGCTCTTGCGCGATGTCGTATAGGCGGTTCCAGAGCAGCCGGTTAAAGCCAACCACAAAGAGGCTCATCACGGCAATGCCGAGTGCGATGCGCGGGAAATCGCCCTTGGCCGTCATCTCGGCGATGTAGCTGCCCAGCCCCGTGGCCACCAGCGTGCGGTCGCCCCATGACACGTATTCGGACACGATGCTGGCATTCCAGGAACCGCCGGCGGCCGTCACCAGACCCGTCAGCAGGTTCGGGAACACCGCCGGAATCAGGAACCGCTTCCACATCAGCCAGCCCCGCAGGCCGAAATTGCGGGCGGCGAGCTTGAGCTCGGTCGGGATGCCCGACGCACCGGCAATCACGTTGAACAGGATGTACCACTGGGTACCGAAGATCATCAGCGGGCTCAGCCAGATCTCGGGGTTGAGCGCAAAGCGCGCGATGAGCATCACCGCCAGCGGGAACATCAGGTTGGCCGGAAACGCCGCCAGGAATTGCGCCACCGGCTGAGCGATGCGCGCCACGTTCGGATTCAGGCCGATGCGGATGCCGATCGGCACCCATACCAGCGCAGCCAGCGCAATCAGCAGGATCACCCGCACCATGGTCAGGCAGCCCAGCCAGAACACGTGACCCACCTCGGCCCAGCCCACCTCCGAGCGCACGAACTGCAGCACCTGCGCGACCGCCACCAGGGCGGCCAGGACGATGATGACATCCGCCACGCGGTGCGACCACGGGAACCGTGCAAAGCTGTGGCCGCCGCTGGCGGTTGGCCGCGTCCGCTCGGCGCCCCAGGCCAGCGTCCGCTCCGCCAGCGCGGCGGTGCGGTCGAGCAGGGCCTTGACCCATTCGGAGCGGCGCAGCAGGTCCAGCAGCCACGATTGCGGCTCCCGCTCGGAAGACATCGCATCGAAACGAAAACGGTCTGCCCAGGCAATCAGCGGGCGGAACAGCAACTGGTCGTACAGCAGGATGCCGATCAGCATGGCCAGGATGGCCCAGCCGATGGCCGGCAGGTTCTGATGCTGGATCGCCAGGGAGATATACGAACCGATGCCCGGCAGCTTGATGTCGTGGCCCGACACCGAGATGGCTTCCGAGGCCACCACGAAGAACCAGCCGCCCGACATCGACATCATCATGTTCCACAGCAGGCCCGGCATGGCGAAGGGCACTTCCAGCCGCCAGAAGCGCTGCCACTTGGACAGGCGGAACACCGTGGCCGCCTCTTCCAGGTCGGTCGGGATGGTCCGAAACGATTGATAGAGCGAAAACGCCATGTTCCACGCCTGCGACGTGAAGATGGCGAAGATGGCTGCGCATTCCACGCCGACCAGGCTGCCCGGAAACAATGCAATGAAGCCCGTGACGGTAATCGACAGGAAACCGAGCACCGGAATCGACTGCAGGATGTCCAGCGCCGGCACCATCACCTTCTCGGCCGTGCGGTTCTTGGAGGCAATGGCCGCGAATGCAAACGAAAACACCAGCGACGCCCCCAGCGCCAGCAGCATGCGGATGCTGGTGCGCAGCAGGTAATAGGGCAGCTCGGCGACGTCGAGACTCACGTCCAGCGGCTCGCCGGGCGTGTAGGGCACGTTCATCTGCTTGGCGGCATACGCCACGAGCACGATGGCAGCCAGAATGATCGGCAGCAGGGCCAGGTCGAACCGGTTGGGCGGCGCCGTCAACAGGTGGCCGAAATTGACGCCCAGGCTGTTACCAAAGCGGCCCCGGAAGGTGGTTTCGTTGTCGTTCTGCTGCATTGTGGATAACCGGGACGGAAATCGCTGACGGAAATCGCGCGGGCAAAAAATCGGCGCGTCACGTGGCGTGCATGGGCTGGGAGAAACACTTTCGCAAGCGTTGCTTGGCACCCGGCGGTAAGCCGCCTAGTTTACCCTGCATAGCGTCACACCTCGCCTTGCGGTTGTCAGTCTGACGGCGTCACATTCCAGAAATGTGACAGAGATGCGACAACGCCGGCCTGTCATGATTTGCCCAACACATTGCCCGCCGATTGCCCGGAGCCGCCATGGCCGTCCTCTGTCAAGTGATCGTCACCGTACAGGGCCGCGTGCAGGGCGTCGGCTACCGTGCTGCGTGCGCGAGCCGCGCACGGGCGCTCGGGCTGCGCGGCTGGGTCCGCAATCGCAGCGATGGCGCGGTCGAAGCCTTCCTGGCGGGCCCGGAAACCGTGGTGCTGCGCATGCGCGAATGGATGTGGGAAGGCCCAGACAGTGCGCTGGTCACGCAGCTCGACGTGTTCAGCGCCGATGACGAAGCGATGCCGCCGGGCTTCGAGGTGCGGGCGACGTTCTAGCCCGACTTCCGCGGGCCGCTTCCGAATCGCTCAGTAGCGGTTCGGGACGATCATGGATTCCGCGACCGGGTGACGGATGTACTCCGCGTGGTGCACTCGCTCGGGCAGCACGACGGGCGGATGCGGTACCGGGTGATACGGCACCTGGCCAAGCAGATGGTGGATGCAGTTCAGGCGGGCGCGCTTCTTGTCATCGGCCAGCACCACCCACCACGGCGATTCGGGGATGTGCGAGCGCTCGAGCATCGCCTCCTTGACGCGTGTGTAGTCTTCCCAGCGGCGCCGGCTTTCCAGATCCATCGGGCTGAGCTTCCATTGCTTGAGCGGGTCGTCGATGCGGCTCTGGAATCGCACCTCCTGCGCCTCGTCCGTCACCGAGAACCAGTATTTGACGATCTGGATGCCGGAGCGCACGAGCATCTTTTCGAACTCCGGCACGGAGCGGAAGAATTCTTCGTATTCCTCGTCGGTGCAGAAGCCCATCACGCGTTCGACGCCGGCGCGGTTGTACCAGCTGCGGTCGAACAGGACGATCTCGCCGGCAGCGGGCAGATGGGCCACGTAGCGCTGGAAATACCACTGCGTACGTTCACGGTTGGTGGGCGCGGGCAGCGCAGCGACGCGGCAGACGCGTGGGTTCAGGCGCTGCGTGATGCGCTTGATGGCGCCACCCTTGCCGGCGGCGTCGCGCCCTTCAAAGATCACCACCAGCCGATGGCCGGTCTCGATCACCCAGTCCTGCAGCTTGACCAGCTCGCCCTGCAGGCGGAACAGCTCGCGGAAGTACATGCGCCGCGTATCGCGCGCTTCCTGGCTGATGGCCGCCTCGCCCTCCGCGAGGCGGTCGTCGATTTCCATTTCCAGCTCCTCGTCCAGCGTGTCGAGGAGGTCTTCCTGCAGACGGGCCTGCCGCTGCGCGTCGCGTTCGCTCATGGTGTCCTGCTCCTGCCGATCGGCGTGCCGCGCGCGGGCGGCACGGTCAAACTGTACGCCCGTCTAGGTAACACCGGCATGTGGCAAGGGGGTGACATGGCCGGCAGGCGCCGTCACGGCACGTCAGCTCGATTCGCCCTCGAGCGTGAACCGCGCGCCGTTGTCCTGGGCGAGCAGGCGCACGAGCGTGGGCATGGCTTCCTGCAGTTGCGCCTTGAGCGTCCACGGCGGGTTGACGACGAACATGCCGCTGCCGTGCAGGCCCAGCCCGCCGGCCACAGGTTGCTTGACGGTCAGCGTCACGTGCACCCAGTCGGTCAGCCCCAGTTGCTTCAGGCGCACCGGTAACTGCACCGATTCGCGCCGCTGCACCTGTGGATACCAGACTGCGTACATGCCGGTCGGGAACCGCTGGAGGCCATCCTGCAGGGCCTGCACGGTGCGTGCGTAGTCCTGCTTGTCTTCGAACGAGGGATCGATCAGCACCACGGCGCGGCGCGGCGGCGGCGGCAGGATCGCCTTGATGCCGGCAAAGCCGTCGCCGTCGTAGAGCATGACCTTGCGACCGGCGCCGCGGAAGTTGTTCGACAGTACCTTGATCTCGGTGCTGTGCAGCTCGAACAGGCGCAGGCGGTCGGCATCGCGCAGCATCTGCCACGCCAGCCACGGCGAGCCGGGGTAGTGTCGCAGTTGCCCGTTCGGGTTCAGCTCTCGCACCTGGTCGAGATACGCGTCGAGCAGCGGGGGCAGCGTCTCGCCGTTGGCAGCCGCGCGCCACAGCAGGCCGATGCCGGTGTCGAACTCGGCCTTCTTCTGCGCCCATTCGTGGTCCAGTGCGTAGAGGCCGGCACCGGCGTGCGTGTCGATGTACCAGAACGGCTTGTCCTTCTGCGTGAGGTAATCGAGCATCTGCACAAGCACGGCGTGCTTGAGGACATCGGCGTGATTGCCGGCGTGGAAGGCGTGACGGTAACTGAGCATCGGCGGGCCATGTGCGCCTGAGAGCGCAGGCGCGCGCGGAAGAACGGATAGGCGCGAATCCTACCACCGCGCGGCGTGCGTCCCCAGAGGCACGGCGGGCAGCGTCCAGCGCGGTGGGGTATCGGACAGCTGTCCGGCGTGGCGCAAGGCCGTGAGCGTGCCGAAGCCCGATGGCGCCGTTTCGAGGTACGCACCGATGTCTTCGTAGTGCGGGTCGGCCGCATCGAAGCCACGATCGAGACGACCCAAGCCGCGCAGCCAGTGCGCCGTCTGCGCGAGCGACACTCGCACGTGCCAGCTGCCGCCCTCCGTCATGCGACGTGCAAGCGCCGTCATGGCACCGGCGGCCATCAGGTAGCCCGCGCCGTGATCCAGCGCCTGCGCGGGCAGCGGGCGCGGCTTGGCATCGCTGGCCGCTTGCGCTTCGGCCCAGTTGAAACCGCTGGCGGTCTGCACGAGCGAATCGAAGCCTCGGCGATTGGCCCAGGGGCCGTCATAGCCGTATGCGCACAGGCTCACGTAGACGATGCCAGGGCGCAGCGCGGCAACCTGCTCGGGACCAAACTCCAACGCAGCCAGGCCACCGGGCCGATAGCCCTGCACGAAGATATCGGCGTCGCGCAGCAGCGTGCGGAGTTGGTCGGCACCGGCCGCATCGCGCAAGTCGAGCTGCGCAGAGCGCTTGCCACGGCCGGTGTCGATCACCAGCGGTGGGATGGCGGGCAGATGCGGCGCCGTAACGAGCAGCACATCCGCCCCATGCGCTGCGAGCGTCCGGCCGCAGACGGGCCCCGCAATCACGCGCGTGAGATCCAGCACGCGCACGCCCGAGAGCGGCCGCCCATCGGCATGCGCCGGCAGCGGCTGCGATGGCGCATCACCAATGCGTTCGATCGTCATCAGCGGCTGCGCCGCCACGGCAATGCCTTGCGGGTGCGCGTCCCACTCTTCAAACGTGCGCGCAGCGGTGACGACCATGCCCGCCTGCGCGGCCGCCTCTTCAAACGCTTCGGCCTGCCATTGGTTCAACGCGGTGGCTACAGCGGCCCGGTCATACGCGCAGCCGAGCAGCTTCAGCACACCGTCGCGGTGATGCGCAAAGTTGGTGTGCAGGCGCACCCAGCGGCCATCACCGCAGCGATAGAGCCCGGCGATCTTGTCCCACGGTTCGGGCGGTAACTGGCCATCAACACGGAAGTAACGCTCGGAGCGAAATTCCAGCGCGGCGTGGTGCATGTCGACCGATACGGTCTGCTGCCGCCCGCTGCGCAACGTGTCGACCTGCGCGGCTGCCAGCGCGGCTGCGGCAATGGTGCTCTGCGCCAGCGTGCCCACGGCAAACGACGACGGCAGCGCCGGCTCGGCGCCCGTGAGCGTGGCGCGCGACAGCACATCGACCGGCTGGCCGAGCACGCTCCATAACTGGCTCAGTGCGCCGGTGGGGCTGACAGTCTGCATGGAAGGATCAACCACATCAGCAACGGGTGACGGCATGGCGGGGCTCCGCGAGCGAGGTGCGCCCATTACAGTCCTGTGCGGCCGATAGCGTCAACATTGACTAGACTGATCAACCTCGATTGCCGCCCACCGCATCCGGCCTGATGACCACTTACCTCAATGCCGCCGAAGCTGCCGAGCGCCTGCGCGTCTCGCGCCCAACGCTGTACGCCTATGTGAGCCGCGGGCTGCTCGCGGCGTACCCGTCGCCCGACGGACGCGGCAGCCGCTACCGCGAGGCCGATGTGGCACGGCTGGCCGATCAGCGTTCCGGTGGACGGCGCCCGCGCCAGGTGGTGCGCCATGCGCTGGACTGGGGCCTGCCCGTCATGGAATCGGCCATCACGCTCATCGATCACGGGCAGTTGTTCTACCGCGGCATGCCCGCCTTGGAATTGGCCAAACACGCCACGCTGGAAACCGTGGCGGCGCGGCTGTGGCAGTGCGAAGAAGCATCCGCGTTCAACGCCCCCGCGCCGGTATTACCGAAGAGCTGGTACGCGGCGCTCACGTCGCTGGCAGACGCAGACATCCGCCAACGCTGCATGGCGCTCTGCGCGCTTGCCTTGCCGGCGCTGGACGAGGCCGCGTGGCGGCAGGACGCTGCTCGCACGGCGCGCGATGCCGGCGCGCTGCTGCGCGTTGTGTTTGCCGCCATGCTCGGCCGCAAGCCAGATACCGCACCCGTACACCTGCAATGCCAGCAGGCATGGAATGTTGACGCGCACGCCGCCCAGGCCATCCGCGTCGCCTTGGTGCTGTGCGCCGATCACGAACTCAATGCCTCGAGCTTTGCGGCGCGCGTGGTCGCATCGACCGGCGCCAGCCTGGGCGCCGTGGTCAGCGCCGGGCTGGCCGCGCTCACCGGTGGCCGGCATGGCGGCACCACGGCGCGTGTGGAGGCGTTACTGGACGAGCTGGAAGGGGAGCGCTCCGTGACAACGGCATTGCGCCGACGGCTGGATCGCGGCGATACGCTGCCAGGCTTTGGCCACCCGCTGTATCGCCAGGCCGACCCGCGTGCGGATGCCATCCTGGCGCAGTTGCCGAAGACGGGCGCGGTGCGCAAGCGGCTGCAAACCGTGATGGATGCCGTGGCCGGGCTAACGGGCGATGGGCCATCGGTGGATTTCGCGCTGGTGGCCACCCGGCGTGTGCTGGCGCTGCCGGAAGGTGCCGGCTTTGGCCTGTTTGCAGCGGGGCGTACGGCAGGGTGGATTGCACACGCGCTTGAGCAGCGCGCGGCAGGGCAGTTGATCCGCCCAAGAGCCGCCTATGTGGGGCCGATGCCAGCCGCGCCGGACACACCGGCGGGCCGCATCATTCGCGTGAGGTAACGACGCAGGCCGAGGGTCAGGCCTGCGGAATCTCGATCTTCACCTCCAGCACTTCCAGGTTGTCCTGGCGCTCGAGGTTGACCTTGATGTCGTCGTTGCCGATCTTCACGTACTTCGAAATTACGGCCACCAGCTCGCGTTGCAGTGCGGGCAGGTAGTCGGCCGGCGCACCGCCGCCGGTGCGTTCATGGGCGAGGATGATCTGCAGGCGTTCCTTGGCAACGCTTGCAGTCTTCTTCTTCTCGCCCAGCAGGAAAGACAGAATCGACATTGAGGCGTCTCCTTACTTGCCGCCGCCGAACAGGCGCTGCAGAAAACCGGGCTTGTTGTATTCGACGTAACGGAGTTCCTTCTCCTTGCCCAGGAAACGGTCGATCACGTCGTGGTAGGCGTTGGCCACGTCGGAGCCCTCCAGGTGGATGGCGGGCAGGCCCTGGTTGGATGCCTGCAGCACGGCTTCCGATTCCGGAATCACGCCGATCAGCTTGATGCGCAGGATTTCCTGGATGTCGCTCAGCGACAGCATCTCGCCTTCGGATACGCGCTTCGGGTTGTAGCGGGTGAGCAGCAGGTGTTCCTTGATCGGCTCCTTGCCTTCCACCGCGCGGCGCGACTTGGACGACAGGATGCCCAGGATGCGATCGGAGTCACGCACCGAAGACACTTCCGGGTTCGTCACCACGATGGCCTCGTCGGCAAAATACATCGCCATCAGAGCGCCCGATTCGATACCGGCCGGCGAATCGCAGACGATGTATTCGAAGCCCATTTCCTTCAGGCCTTCGATCACCTTCTCGACGCCTTCACGCGTAAGCGCATCTTTGTCGCGCGTCTGCGAGGCCGGGAGGATGAAGAGGTTTTCGCACTTCTTGTCCTTGATGAGGGCCTGGTTCAGGTTGGCCTCACCGTGGATCACGTTGATCAGGTCATACACGACGCGGCGCTCGCAGCCCATGATGAGGTCGAGGTTGCGCAGGCCGACGTCGAAGTCGATGACGGCGGTCTTGTGGCCGCGCAGCGCAAGGCCGGCAGAGAACGCCGCACTGGTGGTCGTCTTGCCGACGCCGCCCTTGCCGGAGGTGACTACGATGATCTTGGTCATGGCTCGTATATCGAAAAGTTAAATCGCTCGGCGCACGGGGTGCGTCACTTCATCCGCAACGGTTCGAAAACCAGCGTGTTGTCCGCGAGCCGGACCTGCGCAGGCTTGCTGGCGTAGGCGTCGGGCCACGGGGTTTCGCCGGTGCGGTAGATGCCGGCGATGGAAATCAGTTGAGGCTCCAGGCACGTGCAGAAGATGCGCGCGTCCAGGTTGCCCTTCACGCCTGCCAGCGCGCGGCCGCGTAGCGAGGCATAGATGTAGATGTTGCCCTCGGCGATGACCTCGGCGCCGTCGCTCACCAGGTCGAGCACGACGAGGTCGCCACGCGCATAGATGCGCTGGCCCGAACGCAGGGGGCGATCGACGATCATCGTGCCGGGCTGCATGGCTACGGCATCGGCGGCGGGAACGGCGGGAGCAGGGGCAGGTGCTTCTGCGGCTTGGGCGTGTTCGGGCGCATCCTGTGCGTCCTTGCCGTCCTTCTCACCGCGCGGGCGGCGGCCGTGGCTGTCGAGCAGTGGCAGGCCAAAGGCCTGGGCCCACTCGGCCTGCTCGGGGCTGGCCACCACGCCGATCGCGCGGGCACGCAGCGCGGTCAGGGTCTCCACCAAACGATCGATGGGCAGGCGCTCGTCTTCGGCCAGGCGGCGGACATCGATGGCGATCACGTCGTTGGAGAAAAACTCCGGCGTGTCGGCAAAGCGTCGCGTGAGTTCGGCGGCCAAGGCGTCCACGTCGGCGGTGCGCGGCGACAGCAGCAGGGCATCGACGGTGCCGCTGCGGATCTCGAACAGCGGCGCTTTCTTCTGGGACATAGAACGGCTACGCGGAAAAATGGTCTCATTCTAACGTTGTTGACGAAACGTCCCGGATTTTTTGGTGCGCCGACTCGTCCATCCGGCCGAGATCTGCAAGGGGCGCGCGTCTCGGCGCAGAAGGTTCACACGAACTTGTCATTCGCCGGTCACGGCTCCGTCACGCTCCCTCCCGATACTCGCAGGTTCTGAGCCCCCGCGGCCCAGCCAGCAGTTCTCTCGTGTTGCGCAAACGATCGCGCGCGCGCCTCGGCAGTTCGTAGTCCGCAGTCTGTAGTTCCCATACCAAAAACGATTTTCAGGGAGAAGTTGATGCGAATCCGACCGTTGAGCTCGGCGGCGTTGCCGTTTGCTGCGTTTTTGTCGTTGTCGCTGGCTGCCTGCGGTGGCGGCGACGGCAGCCCATCCAGCGGCAGCGTAGCCCCCGTTGGTACCACAGCCACGCTGGCCGTACTTGAGACAACCGACCTGCACACGAACGTGCTGTCGTACGACTATTTCAAGCTCGCGGCCGACAATTCGTTCGGCTTCGAGCGCGTGGCGACGCTCATCAACCAGGCGCGCGCGCAGTTCCCGAACACGCTGCTGCTGGATAACGGCGACACCATCCAGGGCACCGCGCTTTCCGATTACCAGGCAATGGTGAATCCGATCACCTGCGACCAGACGCTGGCGATCTACAAGGTGATGAACGCGGCCAAGTACGACGGCGGCGGCATCGGCAACCACGAGTTCAACTACGGCCTGCCGTATCTGTCGCAAGTTACGGGCAATACGTTCAACGTCGATGGCCTGCCCGATCCGGCCACGCAGAAGAAATGCGCGGGCCCGAACTTCCCGCAGGTGCTGGCCAACGTGATCAGCGCCAAGACGAATGCGCCGCTGTTCCAGCCGTACACGATCATCACCAAGACGGTGACGGCCACGGCGCCGGATGGCAGCACCATCAGCGCGCCGGTCAAGGTCGGCATCATCAGCTTTACGCCGCCCACCATCACGAGCTGGGACAAGCGCTGGCTCGACGGCAAGGTCTACACGGTCGGCATCAAGGAAACCGCGGCCAAGTACATCCCGGAAATGCGCGCGAAGGGTGCCGACCTGGTGGTGGCGATTTCGCACGGCGGGCTGGATAACTCGACGTACTCGCCGACGATGGAAAACGGCAGCTGGTGGCTATCCACCGTGCCGGGCATCGATGCCATGTTGATCGGCCACTCGCACCAGCTCTTCCCGGATGCGAAGAGCACCGTGAGCCAGTTCAACCTGCCGGGTGTGGACAAGGTGGCCGGCACCGTGAATGGCGTGCCGACCGTGATGGCGAACTACTGGGGCAAGCATCTGGGCGTCATCAAGCTCGGCCTGACGTTCAACGGTACGAACTGGGCTGTCGACAAGACGCAGACCACGGTGGAAGCGCGCTCGATCCAGAACGCTGACAAGACCTACGTGGCCGCTGACCCGACGGTCTCGGCTGCCATCGCCACGGAACACCAGGCGACGATCAACTACGTGAAGACGCCGGTGGGCAGCACCGACTTCAACATGAGCACGTACTTTGCCGACGTGGGCGACCCCGGCGCAATCGAGATCGTCAATCAGGCGCAGGCCGATTACGTGTCGGCGTACATCCAGGCGAACCTGCCGCAGTACGCATCGCTGCCGGTGCTGTCGGTGAGCGCACCGTTCAAGAGCGGCTTTGGTGGGGGGACAGATTTCACCGACGTGGCGGCCGGCCCGCTGGCAATCAACAACGCGGCCGACCTGTACCTGTATCCGAACACGGTCTACGCGGTGAAGGTGGCGGGCTCCGACATCAAGAACTGGCTGGAAACGGCGGCCAAGCGCTTCAACACCATCGACCCGACGCAAGCGACGGTGCAGAAGCTGGTGAGCACGTTCCCGGGCTACAACTTCGACATGTTCACCACGCCGGACCTGACGTATGAGATTGACGTCACGCAACCGGTCGGCAGCCGCATCAAGAACCTGATGTACAAGGGCGTGACGCTCGACCCGGCAGGCCAGTTCATCGTGGCAACCAACAACTACCGTGCAAGCGGTGGCGGCAACTTCCCGGGCCTGGACGGCAGCAAGACGATCTATGCGTCGCCGGATGCCAACCGTGACGTGCTGATCAGCTACATCAAGAAAATCGGCAGCGTGAAGCGCGCCACCAACGGCTCGCAGCGCAGCTGGCGCTTTACGAAGCTGGCGAGCTCGGTGGCGCAGGTGCAGTTCTCATCGGCACCGGGCCACGTTGCCGACGCTGCGGCGGCCGGCATCACCAACGTCACGCAAGTGGCTGCGGATGACGGCACCAACAAGGGCCTGGCGCTGTACCAGATCGACCTGACGCAATAACCGGGAGCCGGCCATGCCTTCTCTTCGTTCCACTTGGGCCACGGGGGGCGATGCCCCGGCCATCGAATCGCCGCGTCAATCGGTACCGATGCTGACGGTGGCCGCTGCCCTGGCGATCGTGATTGCCGTCAGCGGGTGGGTGTCGCATACGCGGCAGACGCAGTACGTTGACGCCACGCAGTTGGAGGCGTGGCGGTCGATGGTGGTGCAGGCGATGGAGCCCGAAGCGCTGCGTCAGCTACGTCAACTCGCGCGCAGCGGCTCTGTCGCTGCGCAATCCGCACTGGGTGAAGCCTTGCTCGGCGCGCACGACGGCACATTACGAAACGAAGGGATACGCTGGCTGGAGACAGCGGCACCAGGCGATGCGCGTGCCGAGCTTTCGCTAGGCAAGGCGTTGCTGCTGGGCACTGGCGGTGTGGCGCGCGATGATCCCCGCGCGCTGCAACTGCTGCGTCAATCCGCCGACAAGGGCAATGCCGCTGCCGCGTATTACCTCGGTGTGATGTATCGCAGCGGGTACGGCACGGCCATCGACACGACGCAGGCCGCCCACTGGTTTGATCGCGCCGCACGTCACGAAATTCCGGCCGCGATGTTCATGCTGGCCAATGCGTATCGTGACGGTGATGGCGTGCCGCGCGATGAAGCCCGCGCGCTGGCGCTGTACCAGGACGCCGCTGAACACGAATTGCCAGAAGCCGTGCAGGCGTTGGCGATGGCGTATCAGAACGGCGAACTCGGTCTCAAGCGCGACGACGCGGCGTACCACCAGCAGTGGATCGAAACGGCGCATGCGCTGAAGCATCCTGCATTGGCGCCGTAAGCATCAACTTCATTCTTCTTCCGGCTGCTCTGCTTGCGCGATCCTCGCTGTCCTGGCGATGGATCGCGTTTGTCAATCGACTCCGTACGTTCTGCGCACACTAGCGGGCTCGCGACGGGAGTCCTGCACATCAGCACGTCCACCGTTTTCAGAATGGGACGATTCCTATCTACAGAAATTGCACGATGTGTTTTTATGTTGCCCGACAAAAACGAACGGAGCGACACATGCGTGCATGGAGCGCAAGGCTGGCAGCGGGCCTCATGTTAACCGCGGCAAAGGGCGCGCTTGCCTACACCTGTACCACGGTCACGACGAGCACTACCATCCAACCGCAAACGCTCGCGGTGCAGCGCGACCTTCCGGTCGGTGGGCTCATTGCGCAGGTGGTTTCCGATGTGGTGACGTCCTTCAAGTGCACCAACGAAGCGCCTGGGTTGACGTACCAGGAAGTAGGCTTCAAGGGATTTGGCACCTACGTTGGCGACTTCGACGGCAAGCGCGTTTGGAAAACCAACATTGACGGTATTGGCTATGCCGTCGGCGTTGGGATTGTGAATGGATGCGGTGCCGGCCTGGAACGATGGGTGGATGGAACCAACCCCGACAACCCGGATCACCGCCTCTATTGTGCGGCTAACGGCCCATTCAAGACACAACCCATGCAGCACAAGGCGTTGATCAATTTCTACAAGACGGCATCGAGTACGGGAACGGGCACGGTATCGGGCAAACTGATCGGTGCCTTCATCTTGAGGAACAACCAGAGCGCCTGGCAGACGGAATCCCAGTTCAGCATTGGCTCCGTTGCAGTGGAAAAGCTGTCGTGCACGTTGGGCAGTGCGGCAATCAATGTTCCGATGGGCAATGTACCTGTCAGCGCGTTCAAGGGTCCGGGGACAGCGCAACCCAGTTTTCGCGATCGAGCCTTCAGCATTCCGCTGACGTGCCCGAAGGGCGCCAGCATCAATCTGAAATTGGATGGCACGGCATATGACGCATCTCAAGGGATGCTGAAACTGGACTCGGAAGCCTCGAGTGCCACGGGCGTTGCGATACAAGTCCTCTATGACGATAAGCCCGTCGAGCTGGCGAAAAACTTCAAGTGGCAGACAACCGATGCGGAGGGCACTTACTCCATTCCACTCAAGGCGCGCTACGTGCAGACAGACAACAGCGTCACGCCGGGCGTTGCGAACGGTAGCGCCACCTTTACGCTCACCTATCAGTAATTCCGCCCTGCCGTTTCAATAAAGCCCGCGGGTCTGGGCATGCAAACGCACCAGACCCAGCAGGGCATCCATCTGCGGTGTTGGCACACCCACGTGCTGCCCGATCTCCCGCACCGACGCCACCAGCGCGTCGATCTCCAGCGGACCACGCCCAGCTTCGGCATCCTGAAGCATCGATGTCTTGAACGCCCCGAGTTGCCGTGTCACCGCGCTGCGCTCTTCGCCACTCTGCGCAATCGGGCAGCCGACGCGCTCGCCGATCGCCTTCGCTTCTTCCATGATGGCCAGACAGAACGCCGCCACCTGCGGGTCATCCAGGATGCGATCGCACGTTGCACCCGTCAGTACCGACACCGGGTTCATCGTCATGTTGCCCCACAGCTTGAACCAGATGTCACGTTGAATCGCTTCGCTTTGTTCAACTTGCAGGCCAGCGCGCTCCAGCAGCGCACGGATGGCTTCAAGCCGTGGCGAGCGGCCGCCCGAGGGTTCTCCGAGAATCAAGCGCTTGCCGAACCCGTGGAGCACGTGTCCAGGCGCACAGGTCGAACACGTCAGATGCACCACGCAACCCAGCACATGCTTTGTCGGGATCGACTGCGCAATGCGGCCATGCGGGTCTACCGATCGCAAGCGCAAACCTTCCAGCGGTCCAGGCCGATCAAAGAACCACCAGGGCACCCCGTTCATGGCCACCACCACGCGGGTGTCTGGCCCGATGAGCGGCCCGATGGCACTGGCAACGCTGTCCATCGCAGGAGCCTTTACCGCAACGATGACCACGTCCTGCACGCCGAGCGCATGCGCGTCGTCGCGCGCGTCAACGGACACGCTGCGCGTGACACCGTCTTCTGTCAGGCGCAGTCCTTCGGTCTGCAATGCCTGGAGCGTCGCACCGCGTGCGAACACGTTGATCGGTTGACCGGTCAGCGCCAGCTTCGCGCCCAGGTAGCCGCCAACCGCTCCGGCGCCAACGATGCAGATGCGTGTCATGGAGTCAGGCTCAGAAGAAGGAATCGATGCGATCGATGATGCGAGTCAGCGCTGGAAACCCGCCGTTATTTGCGCGAGCGCCCCGGTCATCGATCGTCATACCAGCCGTGCCCCGCTAGGGCAACTGGTTACGCAGGATCACCAGCCACTGCATGACCGAATTCGTGTAAGGGTCGATCTGGTTGGCATCATTGAGTTCCGTGATGCTCATTGAGGCGGATTGCTGCACGTTACCGCCGATGGATCTGACCTCATGACGCACCGGGTCCATTTCGACGACCAGGTCGCAGTGCATTGGCGTCACGCCTGCCCGGATCTCGGCCGGGTCGGACATGAAGCGATCGGCACCGCGGGCAGTACAGATGAGGTCGCCGGGGCGCGGGACTGCCGGCGTGCGTTCAAGCACAAAGGCAGGATGCTTGAGGATGTGATCGCGCGCATCGGTCACATAGTCTGCATGCGTTGCGCCCGTCAGGAACTGGTCATTCTGCAGCCCGGCCTTGCGCATGATCCACGAGATGAACACGGCGGACCACGCCCAGCCGCCGGTGGTCAGTTGCTGGCAGGTTGGCGTCTTGCCGACGATGGCCCAATAGCGCCTGGCCAGCATGCAGCCGCGCGCGGTGGCTTCGCCGCCGCTGCCGTCCGGGTAACGCAGGCACGGTGCTGACGGCGATGCGGAGGTGGCTGCATCGGATTTGGGCAGCGGCATATCGGCGCCGGACTCATCGTCCGATGGCGCCGCAACGGGATTGTCGCTGGCCAGCCATTGGCCTTGCGGTTGGTCGGGGAAGCCACCACCGGCGACGCAATACGTATCGTCACGGCCAACGCGCACCACCTGCCGCCCCCAGCGGTCCCATTCGGTCAGCGCGATCTCGATCATCTTCTGACGCGGTGTGGCGCCGGGCGTTGTCTGCACGACCTCGTTGTCGGGCAGCGGTTCGGCTTGCGGCCGCGCAGGGGGCGTCGTGCAGCCCGCCATCCAGAAGACCGGGGCGATGAAGACAACCGGAAGAACAACACGCAGAACGCGCTGTAAGCGGCGGAACATGGCGGATGGGAAAGGGATGGCCTGACGGGGAGACAGGCCGTCCGACGTGGTACGCCCGTGCTGCGGGCAGTTCACGCATGCAGAGGCATGCCACGTCGTTGGCGATGACCAGGGGAATCGGTCACGCCACGGTTGTCATCAACTCAGGCGTTGACAGCGTCCTTGAACTTCTGGCCGGCCTTGAACTTGACCGTCTTGGCAGCTTCGACCTTGATCTCTTCACCGGTGCGCGGGTTGCGGGCCATCCGTTCGGCGCGCTCGCCCTGGCTGAAGGTACCAAAGCCGATGAGGCTGACCGCATCGCCCTTGCCAACGGATTCCATGATGGCTTGCAGCGTCACGTTCAGTGCCTGCTCGGCCTTGGCCTTGGTCAGACCGTCTACGCCGCTGGCGATGGCGTCGATCAGTTCGGTTTTCGTCATTGCTTGACTCCCTTCAAGAGTAGATAAAACACACATCAGAGCCTCCGGGGGATGGCTCCAAGGGCGACATGATACCGGCATGCGATCTGCACCGGCACGTGAGCTTTGTAACGACACATGGAGCGCAGGTTCCGCAAACCCGCATGGCGCTTGCGTTGCGAGGTGATCCCATCACATCGATAGAGGGGGTGAGGTGCCGTGTCTTGCTTGCCTGGCACGTTCGTCAATGGGATCGACGCATGTCGATTGACGGGTTTACCTTTTTCTTTATGTATACAGATAGTAGTAGTAGATAACGGTGGACAGTTTCTGTGGATAACCTCAAAAAACGCTTTGCATTCAGTGGTTTGTCGCAAGCAAAACCGCTGGTACAGCGTGTGCCCCGACGTGGATGACTTGCGGGTTTCGCCAAACCCCCCGTTCGGGACCGGTTCAGTTGTGCCCACACCGTCGACAGGGGAGCCACAGTCAGCCCACATGCTTTGCCGGTGGTTATCCACAGCGCAGCGCCCGGTTATCCACATTGCAGGGCCGTTCGCCGCGCCGCAGACGTGTCGGGACGCCATGCTTTTGGTGTAGGCTCACGGCTTCGTTGATCGACGTTCCCTGCCTGGTTTCAGACGCCCATGACACGCTTGTCCCCCGATGCCAAATCTGTTCTGGCTGACCTGTCGCCTGTGCCGGAAGCGCCGGCCAAGGTGCGCCGCCGCGATCGGATCGAGGTGCGCGAGTCCGGCGTGCACGGGCGGGGCGTCTACGCCGTTGCACCGATCGCCAAGGGCAAGAAGATCATTGAGTACAAGGGCGAGCACATCTCGTGGAAAGAGGCGCTGCGCCGTCATCCGCACGACCCGTCCGACCCGAACCACACGTTCTATTTCAGCCTGGAAGATGGCAGCGTGATCGACGCCAAACACGGCGGCAACCGCGCGCGCTGGATCAACCATGCCTGCAAGCCGAACTGCGAAGCGCGCGAGGAGGATGGCCGCGTGTTCATTCACGCGCTGCGCGATATCAAACCCGGCGAAGAGCTCTTCTATGACTACGGTCTCGTCATCGAAGGGCGCCAGACCAAGGCGCTGAAGGAGCAGTTTGCATGCCGCTGCGGCGCCAAGAAGTGCCGTGGCACGATGCTTGCCCCGCCTGAAAAGAAGAACCGGAAGAAGTAAGACGGCCTCAGACGAGGTTGTCCGCTAGCGGCAGTCGCAGTACGAAGCGCATGACGCGGCTGCCATCGCGCGCAGTCGCGTCGTCAATGGCTACCGTGCCGCCGTGCAGCCGCACGATGTCGTGGACGATGGCCAGGCCCAGGCCGCTCCCCTGCGGCTGACCAGGCTGGTGATCTGCATCACCGCGAAAGAATCGCTGGAACACCTCGCTGCGGCGTTCGGGCGGAATGCCCGGTCCGTTGTCTTCCACACTCACCACACCCCACCAGCGCGAAGCGGCATCGGCTTCCACACCGGCGCGCAAGGTCACACGGCCGCCAGACGGTACGTACTTGATGGCGTTATCAAGCAGGTTGTTGATGGCTTCCCGCAGCAGCACCGCATTGGCCAGCACAGGCGCCTGCAGTGAACCGGGCGACGATGCCTCCTGCGGCCACGCCTCGAAGCCCAGGTCGAGGCCGCGTGCCAACGCCCGGGGCACCCACTGCGCGCCGGTATCGAATGCCAGTGATACGAGGTCGACCCGCATCGGTGGCCCCAGTTGATCGAGCGTCATGCCGGGTTCTGCACGCGCCAGGGTGAGCAACTGGTTGGACAGACGGACGGCGCGGTTGGCCCCGGATTGCAGTTCGAGCAGCGCGTGGCGCGCGTCTTCCGGTGTCTTGGCATCGATGGCCCGATCTGCGTGCAGCTTGAGCGCGGTCAGCGGCGTGCGCAATTGGTGCGCGGCATCTGCGATGAACGTGCGCTGGGCTTCGAGCGCATCCCGCAATCGGGCCAGCAGTGCGTTCATCGCGTTGATGAGCGGTTGCAGCTCGGCCGGCACGCGCGCCGCGGATTCCGCGGGCAATGGCGTCACCGACTGCGCGCTTTGCTCGTTGAGCGTGTCGGCCAGGGTCTGCAGCGGCTGCAGTTCTTCCTTCAGCACGAGCGAAAGGATCAGCCCGCCGATGGCCAACAGCACGAGCAGCGGAATCGATACCGACAGCAGCACCTCCTTGGCTGCCGTATCGCGCCGGTCGAGCAGTTCAGCCACTTCCACGACGATGCCTTCTTCGGGTCGCATGGCCTCGGGCAGGGTCGGCGGGTTGGCCGCGGGGGCAGTCTGTGCCTGCGTGGGTGCCAGGGCAGGGCGGGTGACGTCGTCTTCCGGCCCAGGCAGGGCGGGCTGGCGTGGTGATCGCGGCTTCGGTACTTCGGCGCTCATGCCGGGCAGCAGCAGATGTACCGCGCGTACCTGTTTGCCGTCGATCCAGCTATAGAAGACGCGCGCATCGCCGATGCGGACCTGGCCCGAGCCGTAGCCCAGTGGCAGATCCCGGCCGATGAGGGTGCCGGTCGGGCCCGCGATCCGCCAATAGATGCGGTCTTCGCCGCTGTTCTGCACAAGCGTCTGGGCGGTCATGGCAATGTCGTACAGCTTGGCGGCCGACACATGCGGACCGGCCAGGCGCAACTGCTCGGCCAACGTGTTGGCGACGCCCACCAATGCGCGGTCGAATACCTGGGTCGTGTAGTGCGCAGCCAGCCAGTACGACAGCGCACCGGTGCCGACCACCAGGCCAAACAGCGGCGTCGCCAGCGCCCGCAGCAAATGCAGGCGCAGACTGACCGCGCCGTTGGCCGACGTACCCGCTGCCGGAGCGGATGGCGTAGCAGGGCGGTGGCGCTTGAACATGTGGGAAGGGCTACGCCGCCGTGCGCGCCTGCAGCAGATAGCCGAAGCCGCGCACCGTAACGATCTCCGCCTCCGAGTGCTCGATCTTGCGACGCACGCGGTGGACATAGACCTCGATGGCCGTGTCCCCGACCACGTCGTGGCTGGCTTCTCCAATGGCATGACCGAAGCTGGCGAGATGATCCTGCAGTTGCACCTTGCTGACCACGCGGCCCTGCCGCAGCATCAGCAGCTCCAGCACCGCGAACTCGCGCGGAGACAGCTCGAGCGGTGCCGCATCGACGAAGATGCGCCGCTCGACCCCGCTCATTCGCAACCTGCCGACGAGGATATCCGGACGGCCAGCGGGTTCATCCGAGGCACTGCGCCGGCGCAGCAGCGCCTGCACGCGCGCAAGAAGCTCCAGCATTTCGAAGGGTTTTGGCAGGTAGTCATCGGCACCGGCATTCAGGCCGTTGACCTTGTCGAGCAGACTGTCACGCGCGGTGAGGATCAATACGGGCGTCGCACGATCGCGCACGCGGAACTGGGACAGCAAGGTCATGCCGTCGATCCCCGGCAAGCCGAGATCGAGGATCACCAGGTCATGCGTTTGCCGGGCCAACTGCTCGGCCGCGAAAACACCATCGTGCACCAGATGCACGCGGTGTCCGGCCTGTGTGAGTCCGGCATGGATGCCACTGGCGATGGCGCGGTCGTCTTCAATCAGCAGGATGCGCATGCGATGCGGTCCGGAATCCGGGGAGAAAGGCCTTCGATGCGGTTGGGCGGCGCTACAATGCGCGGATGACCGAAGCTCTGCTCACCATCACCGACCTGGAAGCCGCCATCAATTACTGGCGCGCCCTTTCCCCCTCCGAGGGCGAGGAATTACGGCTGTGCGCCGAGGCGTCGGCGCTGGCCAAACCGTATGCGTTGATGATTGTACAAGGCGCCACCCGCATCGCCCCGGAACAGCTGAGCGACAAGGCACGGGCGGCGTACGAGGCATGGCGCGCCGCAGCGGGCGCGTAGGCCGGGGTTACTTCCTGCCGGCCTCGCCGGCGTCCCGTGCAACCTGTTCAATGAAGCGTGCGAGATCCGCATCGCGGTGCGTGAGCCCGTTCGCGTCATGTGTGGACAGGGTGATGTCCACACGATTCCACACGTTGAACCACTCAGGGTGATGATTCAACTGTTCGGCCTTCAACGCGACGCGCGACATGAAGCCGAACGCGGCGTTGAAATCGGCAAAGGTAAAGGTCTTGTGGATGGCGTCGCGGTCATGCTGCAACTTCCATCCGGCCAGTTCGGCAAACAGGGCCTTGCGTTGGTCTTCGTTCAGGGTCGGCATCATGGTGGTCAATGAAGATCGGTCGAGAATGCGCGCAGTATAGTCAGCGCTCAGATATCTGCCGTATCACTCCATCCCTGGCGGTTGCCGAGGCTGATGACCGTGTCGCCTTCCGCTATATCGCCGGCCCCGAAGGTGGGTTGCGCGGCGAGTGCTTCGTAAAGCGGCGCAAAGTCGGGGCGCGTGGCGTTGAACAACTGCTCGAAGCTGTCGATCACGAAGTAGGTCTTCTGGAAGGTGTCGATGCGATAGCGCGTGCGCATGATGCGGCGCACATCGAAGCCGACCCGGTTGGGACTGGCTGAATCCAACGCGTAGACCGATTCGCTCTTGCTCGACAGAATGCCGGCGCCATAGATGCGCAAGCCGGCAGGCGTCTTGATCAGGCCGAATTCGACCGTGTACCAATACAGGCGCGCCAGCATGTCGAGGGCGCCCAGGCGTGCCGCCTTGAGACCCCCCTGGCCATACGCCTGCATGTAGTCGGCGAAGACCGGGTTAATCAGCAGCGGAACATGGCCGAAGATGTCGTGAAAGCAGTCGGGTTCCTGCAGATAGTCGAGCTGGTCCGGGCGGCGCATCCACCAGCTGGCCGGGAAACGGCGGTTGGCGAGGTGATCGAAAAACACTTCGTCGGGCACGAGGCCGGGTACGGCCACAATCTGCCAGCCGGTTGCGCGCATCAGTGTTTCGTTGAGCTGCTCGAACGAAGGCACGCCCTCGCGGCTCATGCCCAGCGTCGACAGGCCTTGCAGGAATTCATCGCACACGCGGCCCGGCAGCAGCGCTTCCTGGCGGTCGTACAGCGTGCGCCACGTTGCATGATCGGCAGCGGTGTAACGATGCACGGGCTGCTCCATCGTGAAATCAGGACGCAGCGTCTGACCATCCAGGCCTTCGGCGAACTGTTCGCGCAGCTTGTCGGTCAGGGTGCCGGTAAAGCCGGCGGGGGCGGGGCTGGGGGCGGTGGTTGCGATGGCCATAATGATGACGGGCTCGAATGCAATCGGAATCCGGCCAGTGTAGGGGCGAGCCAACGCGGATTGGCCGCAAAACCCCGGCGGATTGGACGTCGCTTGCATCATTCATGCAAAATCCAGTACTTCTGTGCAGGAGATGTGCATGATTTCCCTTGATGCTTTCGATCTGGCCCTGCTGACGGCGCTCCAACGCGATGGCCGTGCGACGCACCAGCAGCTTTCGGAGCAGGTTCACCTGTCGGCCAGCCAGGTGGGGCGACGCTTGGCGCGGCTCGAGTCCGAGGGGGTGATCGAGGGCTACCGCGTCGTGCTCTCGCCGACGGGGCTGGGGCTGGGGGTGACGGTGTTCGCGAGCGTCAAGCTTGCGCATCATGGCGACGCCATCGTCGAGCGCTTTCGCGAAGAGATCCTGCTGCTTGACGCGGTGCAGGAGTGTTTTTCGGTGGCCGGCGACGCCGACTACATGCTGCGCGTCGTGGTGCCCGACCTGCCTGCGTTGTCGGAATTTGTCATGCGCAAGCTGATGCGCGTGCCGGGTGTCGACAATGTGCGGTCCAATATCGTGCTGACAGCGTTGAAGCGCGATGGCGCTTTGCCACTATCCCACCTCGGTGGGTGACGCCGTGCCTTGCGCCCGGGTGCGTGGCATGTCACGCTGCAAGCCGACATGAACATGACGCTGTTGCAAGCAAATTCTGGCCGCTCTTTGGCGGGAGACAACCATGGTTGAAGGACACACCACGCATCCGGCGCATGCGCCGGCGGATCGCGTCGGCGGCTACGGCATGCCGGCCCGGGTTCGCGCGTGGTGGGTGGCGGCGGCAGTGGCGGGCGTGACCTACGGCGGCATGCTGACGATGGTGGCCGTCGATGTGCCCCCGGGCACGCCCCTGGCTGGCCGCATCGTTGCGCAGCCGTTGTGGAAGATGCTGATGGCGATGCTGCTTGCGCGCGCTGCCACGCTGCACGAAGTCCCCCGGGAACGCGGCTGGCTGATTGGCGCCATGTTGTTTTCCGCGCTGGGGGATCTATGGCTGGCACTGCCCGGCTGGAAGTTCTCCTTCATGACCGGCCTGGGCTGCTTCCTGATTGCCCATGTGTGTTACCTGCGTGTGTTGGTCGGGTTGCGCGGGGCCGCATCGCCCATCCGCCTGCTCGGTGCCGGAGCGATGGTCGGCGTGGCCATCGGCATGTTGATCTGGTATTGGCCGGGCCTGGGCGACATGAAGGGACCGGTCATTGCCTATATGGTCGTGCTGTCGTCGATGGTCTGCGCCGCGTTCATGGCGCGTTTGCCGGGGCCGCTGACGGCCTGGGGCGCCCTCACGTTCGCTGCCTCCGACGCGATGATCGGCATCAGCGCGTTCGTCTTTCCGTTCACCGATCACGAGCTGGCCATCTGGTGGAGCTACGCCGCGGCCCAGCTTCTCATCAGCGCAGGGCTGTTGACCCGCCGCGTCCCGCCGTCGCAGCCGATCGTGCAGGCGTGAGGCGACCTGCCGCTGCCATTTTCCGTTGACTGCAGGAACTCCCAATGCAGACACTCGACGCCGCCAGCACGGCGGCCCGCTTGCCTTATTCGGCGCTGGCCGATGCGATCGCCCAGGTGCTGCGCGACGCGCGTGCAGGCCGGGCCCTGGCGCCCGCCCGGCTGGTAATGCCGATACCTGGCCCAGGCAGTCTGCTGCTGATGCCGGCGTCCAACGACGACATCACCATCACCAAGATGATCACCGTGCATCCGGCCAACCCCGGGCGCGGGCTCCCGGCCATCCAGGGCGAAGTGGTGGTCATGGATGCGCAAACCGGCGTGCGTCGGCTGGCGCTTGACGGACCGACCGTCACCGCGCATCGTACGGCGGCCGTCTCGCTGCTGGCGGCGCGCCTGCTGGCGCCAAAGCCTGGGGGCGATCTGCTGTTGATCGGTGCCGGAGCGCAGGCACGGGCCCATCTGGAGGCATTTCGCTTCGGACTCGGGACACGCCGCGTGACGATCGTCGCACGCACGGCGGCCAGCGCCGGGCAGCTTGCCGCCCACGCGCAGGCCCTCGGCATGGACGCCACGCCCTTGGCTGGCGGTGATGCCGCCGGCGTGGCCGAGGCCGCCCGCACAGTCCTGCCACATGTGGCGCTCGTCATCACTGCCACGCCATCTGCGCAACCGGTGCTGCCGGACTTGGCGCAAGCCGGAAAAGCCGCAGGCGAGTTCTGGCGTCCTGATCACTTCGTCGCGGCGGTTGGCGCATTTCGGCCCGACATGGCTGAATTGCCGCCGCGCCTCTGTGTGCAGGCGGCCGCCGCCGATCGCCTGTATGCCGATACGCTGGTCGACCTCGAAGCCGAGGCGGGTGACCTGCTGCAGGCCGGCATTCCGTGGTCGCGCGTGCGCCCGCTGCAACAGTGTGTCGATATTGCGCCGGACACTCTCACTCAGGCCACGCCCGTGTCGCCTGTCCTGTTCAAGAGCGTAGGCAGCGCCCTGTGGGATCTGGCTGCGTGTGTACTCGCACTGTCCAAACGCGATCCTGTTTAAAAACGGTTCACCCGCGCCAAAGGTATGTGCCAGGCCGGTCACCGCGACTGCTTGTAACAGAAAACCTCTAGAAAATCGGTTCTAGCCTAGGCAGTCACGCGGGATAATGGCCCCCCCTCCGCTCAGGAGGAGACTTAGAACGCACCGCTATCGTTGGCATCGGATGCGTTTCAACAGGAGCACATACAGAGATGGTCTATAAAAAAGCACTGGCGGCCGCCGCCGGGATGATCCTCGCCACCGCCGCGCACGCTCAGGTTGCCGGCAGCAATATCGTGAGCCTCGGCTGGTTCCGCGTGATGCCGGACAGCTCGAGCGACCCGCTGATGGTCAAGAGCATCGGCGGCATGCCGGTGAATCAGTCGCAGTCCGGCACGGGCGCCAAGATCAAGGACGCCGACACCGTTGGCCTCGCATTCACCCACTTCTTTACCGACAACGTTGCCGTGGAGCTGGTGGGCGGCATTCCGCCGCGCCACAAGATCGAAGGCACGGGTTCGCTGTCGCCTTACGGGGAAATCGGTTCGGCCAGGCAATGGAGCCCGGCTGTGCTGGCCAAGTGGTACTTCTTCAGCGCCGACAGCAAATTCCGCCCGTACGTGGGCGCCGGCCTGAACTACACGTGGTTCTCGGACGAGAAGATCAACAACAGCGCCTTCCAGACGAAGCTGGCCGGCCCGGGCAGCACGAGCAGCGTCTCGACGGACAGCTCGCTGAACCCGGTGCTGAACGTGGGCGCCACCTACGCGCTCACGAAGGATTGGTTCATTGGCCTGTCGGTGTCGTATCTGCCGCTCAAGACGACGGCGACGATCGATTCCACGACGGCCACGGGCGTGCACGTCGTGAGCGAAGCCAAGATCAAGATCAACCCGGTCGTGACCTTCCTGAGCGTCGGCTATCGCTTCTGAGCGAGTCTCGCGCAAACAAAAAGGCGTGCCGCAGTGGCACGCCTTTTTTGTTCGTGCAGCGTCAGGCGACCGCTTTGACCGGATAACCGGCCTGCTCGATGGCCGCCTTCACCGCATCGGTGCTGGCGGTGGTGGTCACCGCCACCGTCTGCCTGGACAGATCGACCTGCACAGTCGCACCGGTATCGACCTGCCGGACCGCGCGGGTGACGGCTGAGACGCAATGACCGCAGCTCATGCCTTCAACGGAAAACGTCGTCATGGTTTGGGCTCCTGATGAGGAAAAAGTACGACAGGGGCGAAGTATGAACCTTCCCATCATGGGAAGCGCAAGCGTAAGATCAGCGCTTGACCTTCCCAAGATTGGAAGGTCTAGGCTAATGCCATCTTCTCTGAATTGGGTGTTTTCATGACTGCTGCCAGCCTGACCGAAGCTGCCTCCACCGACCTCGATATCGGCGGGATGACCTGTGCCGCATGCGCTGGTCGGGTCGAACGCGCCTTGCGCGCTGTCCCGGGGGTGACCGAGGCCAGCGTCAACCTCGCCACCGAACGCGCCCGCGTGCGCGGTGCGGTCAGCGCAGACGATCTCGTGGCAGCGGTCTCCGGCGCCGGCTATGAAGCACAGGTCGCCTCTGACGAGACAGCGGGCCCCACGGTGGTCGAACCCGAATTCTGGGAGGGCCCGGGGCCGGTGTGGATCGCTGCTGCGCTGTCGGTGCCGCTGGTGCTGCCCATGATCGCCGGCTGGTTTGGCGCCGACTGGATGTTGCCTGCCTGGATGCAATGGCTGCTGGCGACGCCGGTCCAGTTCGTGGTGGGTGCCCGTTTCTACAAG
>JAGWNU010000324.1 GCA_028871175.1 Burkholderiaceae bacterium
ACCGTGAAGAGCCAGGACAGCGCGCGCGTGGAGCACCGCTACAAGCTCAAGGGCCGCAGCACGGTGCTCACCAGCGGGCGCGCCATCGGGCAGAAGATCGGCGCCGGCGCGGTGCGGGTGGTGAACTCGTCGGCCGAGATGGACCAGGTGCAGCCCGGCGACGTGCTGGTCACCGACATGACCGACCCGAACTGGGAACCGGTGATGAAGCGTGCCTCGGCCATCGTCACCAATCGTGGCGGCCGTACCTGCCACGCAGCCATCATCGCGCGTGAACTGGGGGTGCCGGCGGTCGTTGGCTGCGGCGATGCAACCGACTTGCTGAAGGACGGGACGCTGGTGACGGTCTCGTGCGCCGAAGGCGACGAAGGCAAGATCTACGACGGCCTGCTGGAAACCGAAATCACAGAAGTCCAGCGTGGCGAAATGCCGACGATCAGCACCAAGATCATGATGAACGTCGGCAACCCGCAACTGGCGTTTGACTTCTGCCAGATTCCGAACGGCGGCGTGGGCCTGGCGCGTCTGGAATTCATCATCAACAACAACATCGGTGTTCATCCGAAGGCGATCCTCGACTACCCGCAGGTCGACAGCGACCTGAAGAAGGCCGTGGAAAGCGTGGCCCGCGGCCATGCCAGCCCGCGTGCTTTCTACGTTGACAAGCTGGCCGAGGGCATTGCCACCATCGCGGCGGCGTTCTATCCGAAGCCCGTGATCGTGCGCCTGTCGGACTTCAAGTCCAACGAGTACAAGAAGCTGATCGGCGGGTCGCGCTACGAGCCGGACGAAGAAAACCCGATGCTGGGCTTCCGTGGCGCCTCGCGCTACATCGCAGAGGACTTTGCTGAAGCCTTCGAGATGGAATGCCGCGCCATGAAGCGCGTACGCGACGAAATGGGCCTGACCAACGTCGAAGTGATGGTGCCGTTCGTGCGCACGCTCGGCCAGGCCGAGAAGGTTGTCGAGCTGCTGGCCAAGTACGGCCTGAAGCGCGGCGAGAACGGCCTGCGTCTGATCATGATGTGCGAAGTGCCGTCCAACGCGATCCTGGCCGAGCAGTTCCTGCAGCATTTCGACGGTTTCTCGATCGGTTCGAACGACCTGACGCAGCTCACGCTGGGTCTGGACCGCGACTCCGGCATGGAGCTGCTGGCCAAGGACTTCGACGAGCGCGATCCGGCGGTCAAGTTCATGCTGCAGCGTGCCATTTCCACGGCCCTGTCGATGAACAAGTACGTCGGTATCTGCGGCCAGGGCCCGTCCGACCATCCGGATTTTGCCGAGTGGCTTGCCAAGGAGGGTATCTCGTCGATCTCGCTGAACCCGGATTCGGTGATCGACACGTGGCAGAAGCTCGGTTCGGTTTAATGCCGGCCTAGAGTGTCGTAAGACGCGGCGCGTATCCTGACGGGTATGCGCCAACAAGAACGCGAAGTGCCCGGCGGCGCCCAACGCTGGCGGGGGCCGAGCGACATGCCCCCGCAGACGTGCAGCGTCGCGGGGGTTTTTTTATGGGATTTCGGGAGAGGGAGTATGTCGGCTCAGACCGTCTGGTTTTCTCTGGCCGTGCTGCTCGTCATCGGCGAGCTGATGACGGGGACCTTCTATCTGCTGATGGTGACCATCGGCTTGGTCGCCGGCGGACTTGGCGCGCTGATCGGCCTTACGTTTCCTGCTCAGGCCATTGTGGCCGCCATCGTGGCGGTGTTCGGCATCGTCGGGCTGCGGCGCACGCGCTACGGGCGGACCACGCGCGAGAATGCCGCCCGCAATCGCAACGTCAATCTGGATATCGGCGAGACTTTGCGTGTCGATGCCTGGTCGCCAGAGCGCCGCGCGCGCGTGCAGTATCGCGGCGCCGCGTGGGATGTCGAACTGGCACCGCATGCGCCGGCTACGGGCGGTGAATTCCGGATCGTCGAAGTGCGCGGCAACGTGCTCGTCGTCGCACCCAAATAGCACGCAAATAGCATCCAAAACAACCAACAAGCTCAACCACGGAGGTTCTATGTTCGAGCTGGGGACTCTCGCGATCATCGTCCTGTTTGCCGCCATTGTGCTGATCGCACAAGGCATCAAAATCGTGCCGCAACAGCACGCCTGGATTCTGGAGCGGCTGGGCAAGTATCACGCGACGCTTTCGCCCGGGCTCAATATCGTGCTGCCCTTAGTCGATCGGGTGGCGTACAAGCACGTACTCAAGGAAATCCCGCTCGACGTGCCGAGCCAGATCTGCATCACCAAGGACAACACGCAGCTGCAGGTGGACGGCATTCTGTACTTCCAGGTGACCGATCCGATGCGGGCCTCGTATGGCTCGAGCAATTTCGTGATCGCCATTACCCAGTTGGCGCAGACGACGCTGCGCTCGGTGGTCGGCAAACTGGAACTGGACAAGACGTTTGAAGAACGCGACTTCATCAACCACAGCGTGGTCAATGCCTTGGACGAGGCGGCATCGAACTGGGGCGTGAAAGTGCTGCGCTACGAGATCAAGGATCTGACGCCGCCGAAGGAAATCCTGCACGCCATGCAGGCGCAGATCACGGCAGAGCGCGAAAAGCGTGCGCTGATCGCCGCATCCGAAGGCAAGCGCCAAGAGCAGATCAACCTGGCATCCGGTGCGCGCGAGGCGGCCATCCAGAAATCGGAAGGGGAAAAGCAGGCCGCCATCAACAAGGCGCAGGGCGAAGCGGCGGCGATTCTGGCGGTGGCCGAAGCCAACGCCCAAGCGATCCAGAAGATCGGTCAGGCCATTCGCACCGAGGGCGGTGTCGATGCCGTCAACCTGAAAGTGGCGGAAGAGTATGTGAGCGCGTTCGGCAACCTGGCCAAGCAGGGCAACACGCTCATCGTGCCGGGCAACATGGGCGACCTGAGCACGATGGTTGCGTCAGCGTTGAC
>JAGWNU010000325.1 GCA_028871175.1 Burkholderiaceae bacterium
CGATGCCCGCCGTGATGTAGCCGCCGATGCGGAACGAGATGCGGTGCGGTGCCAGGTTCGAGAAGTCATACGCCGGCGAGACCACGTTGGCTGCGATGTTCGTCATCAGCGTGGCGGTGATCAGCGCCAGCAGCGCGACGATGACCGACGGGCCCGTCATCTTGCCGGCCAGCGTGACCGGATCCCAGATGGCCTGGCCGTAGATGACCACCGTGGACGACGTGACCAGCACGGCCACCAGCGCCAGCAGCCCCATCGGCAGCGGCAGGCCGATTGCCTGGCCGACCAGCTGATCACGCTGGCTGCGTGCGAAGCGGGTGAAGTCGGGAATGTTCAGCGCCAGCGTGGCCCAGTAGCCGACCATGGCCGTGAGCGACGGCCAGAAGAAGCCCCAGAACTCGCCGGCGCGCTTGCCGCCCGCCGCAAACGCCGACGGCGCAGACAGCATGGGCCCGAAGCCGCCCGCATTGATATACGCCCACCAGACCAGGCCCAGCGCCGCCAGGATCAGCAACGGGGTGGCCAGCGCCTGGAAGCGCTTGATCGATTCGAGCCCCTTGGTGATCAGCCAGATGTGCAGCGCCCAGAACAGCAGGAAGCAGAATCCCTGGCCGGGGTTGATGCCCAGCCCCGGAATGTTGCTGCCGACCAGCATGTTGTCGGTGACGACGTTGAGGATCGTGTAGATCGCCTGGCTGCCAAGCCACGTCTGGATGCCGAACCAGCCGCATGCGACGATGGCCCGCAGGATGGCCGGCAACTGCGCGCCGCGCACGCCGAACGACGCCCGCACCAGCACAGGGAACGGGATGCCGTACTTGGTGCCAGCGTGGCCCACCAGCACCATCGGCACCAGCACGATCAGATTGCCGAGGAACACCGTCAGCACCGCCTGCCACCAGTTCATGCCTTCGCTCATCAGGCCCGACGCCAGCATGTAGGCTGGCACCGACACCACCATCGATACCCAAAGTGCGGCGTAGTTGGCGGCTGTCCAGGTACGGGCAGCCTGCGGGGTGGGGTTGAGGTCTTCGTTCCAGAGCGTCGGATCGGGCGCGTTGGCGGCGCCATCGGCGAAGGCGGCGGAATGGGTTTGGCTCATGTGATGTGGAATCCGTTGTCGTTCTTGATATTCGGAATGCAGCGCGATTGTACGGCGGCCAGCCGGAGCCCGAAGCGAAACCTGTGCCACGCGCGGCGTGCCCGCCATCGGAACGAATGGTTGAATTCACATACAATCGACGGCGCTCTCCAACACGCTCACCGCGCCCGCTCGCGTACCGTTGTGACCATCGCGTCTTCTGCGCCCCCCGCCCCCACGCGTATCGCCGACACTGGCGGCTTGCTGCTCGCCTCGGTGGGTGCCGTGCTGTTCTCTGCCAAGGCCGTTGTCGCCAAGCTGATGTACCGCTACCAAGTGGATGCGGTGATGGTGATCACGCTGCGCATGTTGCTGGCCGCGCCCCTCTTCATGGCGATGGGCTGGTGGCAGTCGCGGCGCGTGGCGCCGCTGGCCGTCGCAGACCGCTGGCGCATCGTCGGATTAGGGCTGGTCGGCTATTACCTTTCGAGCTTTCTCGATTTCCTTGGGCTTCAGTACATCACGGCGGGGCTGGAGCGGCTGATCCTGTTTCTCACGCCGTCGTTTGTCCTGCTGATCACGGCGACGGTCTTCAAGCGCAGTATTACCGGCTTGCAATGGTTGTCGCTGGCGACGGCGTATGCCGGCATCGTGCTGGTGTTTGCGCACGACCTGCATCTGGGCGGCGGCACCGTATGGCTGGGCGGCGGGTTGGTGCTCGCCAGCGCCCTCAGCTATGGCATCTACCTGCTGGCCAGCGGTGAACTCGTCAAGCGTGTGGGCTCGATGCGGCTGGTGGCGTATGCCATGTGCGTGTCCACCGTGGCGTGCATCGTGCAGTTTCTGGTGTTGCGGCCGCTGTCGGCGCTGGTGCTGCCATGGCAGGTGTACGGGCTGTCAGCCATCAACTCGGTATTCTGCACGGTGGCGCCCGTCACGCTCACGATGATGGCCGTGGCGCGCGTGGGCGCACCGGTGGCTTCGCAGGCGGGCATGGTCGGGCCGGTGTCGACGCTGCTGCTCGGGTGGTGGCTCCTTGGCGAGCCGATCACCATGTGGCAGATCGCGGGCAGCGCACTGGTGCTGGCCGGCATGGCACTGCTCTCCCGGCGTGGCAGCCAACCCGCCAGCCCTGCGAAATAACGATCAAGAAGGAGTCAGACAGGATGGACCTGGGCTTGAAAGGCAAGCGCGCGCTGGTGTGCGGCGCAAGCAAGGGACTGGGCTTCGCATGCGCCGACGCGCTGGCCGCCGAAGGCGTGGATGTGGTGATCGTCGCGCGCGGTGCCGAAGCGTTGTCGGCAGCCGCCGAGCGCATCCGCACGGCGCACGGCGTGCGCGTGGAAGCCGTCGCTACCGACATCACGACGCCGGAAGGCCGCGCTGAGGCGCTGCTCGCGTGTGAGCGCCTGGGTGGCTCGCCCGACATCCTCGTCAACAACGCGGGCGGCCCGCCGCCCGGCAACTTCCGTGACTGGGACCGCGACGCCTGGATGGCCGCCCTCAATGCCAACATGCTGACCCCCATCGACCTCATCAAGGCCACCGTCGACAAGATGATCGAGCGCCGCTGGGGCCGCATCATCAACATCACCAGCGGTGCCGTGAAAGCGCCGATCGACGTGCTCGGGTTGTCCAACGGCGCGCGCTCGGGCCTGACCGGCTTCGTGGCGGGTCTTGCGCGCGAAGTGGCCAGGCACGGCGTCACCATCAACAACCTGCTGCCGGGCCAGTTCGAAACCGACCGCCTGACCAAGACGCTCGAAGCGGGCGCCAAGGCGGCAGGCATCCGCGCAGACGAGCATTTCGAGCGCAA
>JAGWNU010000326.1 GCA_028871175.1 Burkholderiaceae bacterium
CATGGCACGCAACCCGCAAGACCTCGCGTGGTTGCTTGCCACGCTGGCCGGATACGATCCGCGCGCGCCGCTCTCGCTGGGGGACGATCCCTCGTGCTTCACCCAGCCGCTGCAACGCGACTTTCGCCAGACCCGCATCGGTTGGCTGGGCGACTTGGGCGGCTACCTCGCCATCGAGCCCGAAGTGATGGCCGTCAACACCCGGGCCTTGGAGACGTTCCACACCCTGGGTTGCCACGTTGACGCGGTATCCCCCTTCTTCCCGATGGACGCGCTGTGGGAGTGCTGGTGCACGCTGCGCTCGTGGATGATGTCCGGCAATCTGGGGCCGCTGTACGCCAACGCGCAGACACGGGAGCTGCTCAAGCCCGAAGCCATCTGGGAAGTCGAACAAGGTCAGCGCCGCAGTGCAGCCGACATCAGCCTCGCGACGGCCACGCGATCGCGCTGGTACCAGGCGCTGCTGGCCCAGTTTGCACACTACGACTTTCTTGTCCTGCCGTGCAGCCAGGTCGCTCCGTTTCCCGCAGAAGAACCCTGGCCCAAGACAGTGGCTGGCCGCGCCATGGACACCTATCACCGCTGGATGGAGGTGGTGATTGGCCCGACACTTGCCGGCGTGCCGGCTGCCAGCCTGCCGTCGGGCTTCACGGCAGACGGTCTGCCGCTTGGCCTGCAGGTCATTGCGCCGCCGCGGTCGGAATTCGCCTTGCTGCAGCTCGCGGCCGCCTGGCACGAGGCATTCGCGCCAGCGCAGCGGAGATCGCCACTCCTGGGCTGATCCCCTCGCGAGCCTGCGGGTCGGCGATGACCGCTGCACGCTACGACGCGGCGCTCAACTGGCGGTCGTTCGCGCCGCTGTCATCTCAGCGCGACACAGCTGCAGCCAGTTTCATACGGCGCGCATGCCCGCATCTTCAATGCGTGCGGTGCGGCTCACCGCCCAGAACACATACCGGCGGATCACGGGTCCCTCGAACGGCTGTGCCAGCGTGCCCGCCCGCAATGCGTCGCGCACCAAGGGCAGGTTCGTCAGAATCTCGCCCTGTCCGGCCAGTGCCGCGCTGATCGCATGGCCGCCGCCGCGGAAGCGGCCTAGTCGATCAGCCGGCCATCCGCCTCGAAGAACGGGTGTGGGCCGTCAAACTCGCCCACGTACGCGAGGTGGCTCACCAGCCCCTGGCCCGGCACCCACGCGTGGACCTTGTACGCGGGTGGCTCCATCACGAATCCGGGCGTCGCGTCGGGGTCCAGGTCGAACGCGACCTGATGCGCCGGTGAGGGGCACGTCGACGCCACCGTGCCGGCAAAACGCACGTCAATGGAGCGATGCAGATGCCCGCAGATGATGCGCTCGACGTTGCCGGCGGCACGCACGATCTGTGCGAAGGCCGGGATGTCTTCCTCGGCCAGCGATTGCACGTCCATGTGGCCGATGCCGGTGGCGAACGGCGGGTGATGCATCGCGATGACGGTCGGACGTTGCGTTTCATGCGCCAGCGCTTCGGCCAGCCAATCCAGGCGCTGCACGCCCAGGCGGCCACCCGGATGGCCGGTGTCCAGCGTATCGAGCACGATCAGGCGCACGTCGCCAATGTCAGTCCAGTACTGGAAAGCGCGCGTGTCCTGCGCGGTGGCCGGAATGGGCGCGAGCCAATCGGCAAAGGCTTCACGCGCAGCATCGCGGCCGTCGTGGTTGCCCAGTACGGGCAGCATGCGGATGCCAGCCGCATCGAGCGGCGCCAGTACGGCGCGCAAGTGCGCGTACTCCTCCGGCGCGCCAGCGTCCACGAGATCGCCGGTCAGCACGATGGCGTCCGGTTTCTCCGGCTGCGCCAGGATATGCGCCACGCAGCGTGCCAAATACGCAGCCGAATCCACGCGCCGGTACGCCAGTCGCCCCGGGCGCTTGATATGAAGGTCGGTCAGTTGCAGGAAATGCATCGGCATCAGGCCTGCAAGGTCAGAAGGCGCTCGGCCGGAACATCAAAGCCGATCGCATGGCCAGGCGTAAAGAGTTGCCGGCCGGGGACGTCGATGAATAACGGCGTGGCTGACATGCCCGCCACGCGGACGCGGGTGCGGAAGCCGAGAAACACCGTTGATTCGACCTTGCCCTTGAGGGCGGCGTGCGCCGGATCCACCAGCACGGCATCTTCGGGGCGGAAGAACACGGCGTCGCCTTCGCCCGCCGGCACGGGCAAGCGGCCGCCTGCGCAGACGAATGCGCCGTCCTCGCGCCTACCATCTAGTCGGTTCATGACGCCGATGAAATCCGCCACGTGCCGGTTGGCTGGCTGGAAGTAGATTTCGCGCGGCGTGCCGATCTGCGCAATGCGGCCGGCTTCCATGACGACGATGCGATCGGCCAGCGCCATCGCCTCTTCCTGGTCGTGTGTCACGTAGATGGTCGTGATGCCGAGGCTGCGCAGCAGGCGGTCCATCTCGGCGCGCACGGATTCCCGCAGCTTGGCGTCGAGCGCCGTGAGGGGTTCATCAAGCAGCAGCACGCGCGGCTCGGGCGCCAGCGCGCGCGCCAGGGCCACGCGTTGGCGCTGCCCGCCGGAGAGCTGATCCACACCGCGGTCTGCGTACGGCGTGAGGTGCATCATCTCCAGCAGGGTGTTCGCCCGGGCGCTGATCTGCGTGTCGGACAAACCGTTCTGCCGGCGCTGGATGCGCAGGCCGTATTCCACATTGCCGCGCACGCTCAGGTTGGGAAACAGCGCGTAGCTCTGGAACACCATGCCGACGCGGCGGCGCTCGATCGGGCGTGCGGTGACGTCTTCGTCGCCAAAGTGCACGGTGCCGCCGGCGTCCGGCGCCTCCAGCCCCGCGACGATGCGCAGCGTGGTGGTCTTGCCGCAGCCCGAGGGGCCGAGCAGCG
>JAGWNU010000327.1 GCA_028871175.1 Burkholderiaceae bacterium
CGGCGCTTCCTCACGGGAATGGTCTTCTACGCCATCTATTACATGTTTGCCAGCGCGTGGGGCTTTCTTTCCTCCAGCCTGCTCCAGAACGGCCTGGGCTTTCGCTACGAGACCACGGCCCAGCTGATGAGCCTGGGCGGTCTCGTGACCGTCGTGCTGGGCTTTCTGAATTTCCAGTTGACCAGCCTGCTGCCGCCCAAGCGGGTGCTGATCTCCATCGGTTTCGTCCTCATGGCCACCGCGTTGCTGTGGCTGGCACACGTGGCCATGCCGGGCGCCTCGGTGGCAGCCGTCGCACCAGGGTTCATGATCGAAGGCACGGTGGGGATGTTCGTGGTGATCCAGGTCGCGGGGCTGACCTACGTCGACATGCCCGCCCGGGATTTCGGCCACGCCTATCAGTTCAAGGGCATCATGCGCGCCTGGGCGCAGGCCTTTGGCACGATGGGCGCCACGTTGCTGCTGCAGCGTGGTCAAGCACAGCACCGCACGGACCTGGTCGGCCACGTGACGGCGCTCACGCCGGCGTGGCAATGGCCGCATCCGCTGCAGGGCGCCGAGCTGATTCGACTGTCGGCGGAGATCGACCGCCAAGCCACGCTGCTGGCCGCCAGCGACCTGCTTGCCTGGGGCGCGTTGATTGCGCTGCTGTGCGCGGGCGCGATCTGGCTGCAGCGCCATCTGCGCTGAGCATCAATCCAGCTTCTGCGCGGGCGCAGTCGCCTGCGGTACGTTGCAACGGAATGCGGGCGCGGCATCCTGCAGGTCCAGATACGCCATCAGCGTCGGCGCCAGCACCTTGAGCACCTGCACGGTCAGCGCGCTCGTGAACTTGTACCTGGCCGCGTCCGCCCCGGCGACGTAGGCGACGACGGTGCCGAAGTAGCGGTCTCCCAGATAGAACACGAACGCGCCGGATCGACTCACCACCCGCTCGGAGAGGCGCCCCCCGCCGCGGCTGAAGGTCTTGAAACGGTTGTCGCCGGTGCCGGTCTTGCCGCCCACGGCGACGGGCGTGCCGTCGTTCTCCATGAACGTCCCCGAGAGCCGCTTGGCGGTGCCGCCTTCCACGACTCCCGCCAGCGCGGCTTTGACCACTGGCGGAATCTCCGGCGGCAGCACGCGCTCTCCGGCGCTGGGGTCTCTGCAGAGCATGGCCTCGTAAGGTGTGCCGGCGGCAAAGTGCAGGCGATCGATGCGCACGCTGGGCAGGCGGACGCCATCGTTCTCGATGATGCCCATCAGCTCCGCCAGCGAGGCAGGGCGGTCCGCCGACGCGCCGATGGCCGTGCCATACGACGGCACCAGGGATTCGAACGGATACCCCAGTCGCTTCCACATGGCATGGATCTGCTGGAAAGCCTCGATCTCGAGCATCTGTTTGATGCGCTTGTCCTGCGCGCCCTTGCGGTGCGACTGCAGTAGCCATTTGTAGACTGCGAGTCGTTCCGTGGCGCTGGCCTCGTTGACCTGCGCGAGCGTTGCCTGCGGATGCTCGCGCAGATACGCCACGAGCCACAGCTCCAGCGGATGCAGCCGCGCGATGTAGCCCCGGTCCGCCAGGTCGAACCGCTGCACCGAATAGTTGTTGTAGAGCTTGGCAAGCGCTGCGTCGTCAAGCCTGGCGCCCGGCAGGTACGTGCGCAGGAAGGCGGCCAGCTTGTCGGGGCCGGCCTGCGGGTCGATGCTGCGGAAGATGGTGGCCAGCCGCACCGGCGTTGCATGCGAGCTCTGGACGAGGGTGGCTTCCTGCTCCTGGAGCGTTTTGCCTCGGTACTTGGTGTAGAAGCGGCCCATGAAGAGCTTGCCTTCGCGATCGGCAAACCGTTGCAGGTAGACCTGCCGCTCGGGGGAGTTCGGATCGGTCAGGGCCTGTGCGCCCGCGCTGGGCAACTGGTGCTGAAAGTAGCGCGAGATATCGCGCATGATCCGCACGAAGACGAGGTTGACCGAGTGCTTGAGCCCCTCGCGCACCGTGAACTGCTGGGTGCCTTCCCATTTTTCGAAGTTCTCGAAGTGCTGCATGCCGCCGCCGGTTGCAAACCATTCGCCGGCGTTACCGGAGTACTTGCGCTCCATTGCTGCATTGAGCATCGGGGTGAGCGAGCGGTCTTGCGCATGGGCGAGATAATCGACGGCCCAGCGCTCGATCGGGTTCTGCACCGGAATGTTGAGCTTGCGCAGCGCCGCCGCGGGTTGCCCCGCATAGCGTTGGTGCAGCTCGGCCACGATTTGCAAATATGTCACCAGCGTGCGCAGCTTGGCCGTCGAGCCCAGATCCAGCTTGACGCCCTCGTTGATGTCGAACGGTTGGTCGAATGTGTCGGCCTGCACCAGCACGCGATTGCCGCCTGGGGCGCGTTCATAGAGGGTGAAGCTGTAAGTCACGCCGCGTGGATCGCCGTGTTGCAGCATCATGTCGCCCACGAGGCCGGCGGCCTTGGCGTGTGCCGGGTCTTGCAGCTTGCGCAGCTCGGTGGTGATCTGGTGCTGCAAGGGCGCATCGAGCGTGCTGCTGGCGGTCAGGTCGAGCCGGTCCAGCGCGTACATGCGCGAGATACCGAGCATGCCCGCCAGGTTCACGCGCACGGCATTCGTGCCCTTGTGCTCGGCGGGCGGAGGCGGTGCGCGCGTGCCGAGCGCCTGCTGCTTGAGCGATTGCGCAATGGCCGCGTCGCGCAGCGCGGGCGGAATCACGCCGGACGCGGTAAGCACGCGCAGGTAGGCGTTCGTCAGCGCCTCCAGTTCATCGAGGTTGTCGAGGTAGTACGACGGCCGGCGCTGCGATACCAGCAGGCTCAGCGCCTCCTTGTAGGCGAGTGCGCGGTCCGCCAGGGGCGCGGTTGATCCGGCCGACAGCAGCGCATTCACCTGCGCAAAATCC
>JAGWNU010000073.1 GCA_028871175.1 Burkholderiaceae bacterium
CGCCTGGTGCGCTGCCCGACTTCGGCTCGGAGCATGACCGCATCAACAGCGCCAAGTCGTGGGCGGAGTACCGATATGCGCAGGCCGAACGCGCCTGCTACGACAAGTTCTTCACGACGCACTGCATCGAGAAGGCCAAGGATGTGCGCCGTACGGAGCTGCATACGATCCGAGAACGCGAACTGGCACTCGACGAAGCCGAGCGCGCTGACCGTGCCGCCCGCCGCGATCAGGACCGCGCCATCCGCGAGGCGCAGTACAAGGCCGAGCGCCCGCAGCGGGAGGCAGCCGAGCAGAAGAACCGCGCCGATTTCGAGAACAAGCAGGAGCAGCAACGCCTGAACGAGGCCCAGCGTCAGGCCGAGGCGCCGCAGCGCGCCGCCAACGCGCAGGCGTACGGCAAGAAGCAATCCGACTACGATGCCAAGCTGAAGGCGGCACAAGAGCAGGGTGCAGCCAACGCGGCAAAGCGTGCTCAGAACGTCAAGCAATATCAGGAAAAGCAGCAGGAGGCAGTTCAGCGCCAGCGAGAACTGGACGAGCGCCGCGAACAGACCAAGCGCCGCAACGAGCAAAACCAGAACAACACGAGCCCGCTGGGGTTCTAAACTCCAGCCAAGGCCGGGGTTTCCTGAGGAGGGCGAGATGGACAGCGATCTGAACACGCTATCGCGTCGCATCATCGAGTTGCAGATCGAGCACCGCGATCTCGATTTCCTGATCGATCGGCTGGCAGCGGAAGTCGATCACGACGAGTTGCAACTGCGCCGCCTCAAGAAGCGCCGGCTCAAGCTCAAGGACACCATCACCCTGCTACAGTTGCAGCTCGAGCCCGATGTGCCGGCCTAGGTTGTGGCTAGCGCAAACCAATCCCGAGAGGCCGCGATCATGTGCGGCCTCCGTCATTTCATCCCCAGGAATCTGCGTTGACTTCGCCACTCCCGCTTGCCGAGCCGTCTGCTGAACCCGACGCCGGTGAGACGCCTGCCGCTGCTGCGGTTGATGCCCATCACGACGAATTGGCGACGCTGTTCGCCGACGACGGGACATTGGCCAAAGGTATCGATTCGTACCGCCCGCGCCTGTCGCAACTGAAGATGGCGCAGGCCGTGGCCAATGCCATTGAGGCCGCCGATTCGGTCATCGTCGAGGCTGGCACAGGCACGGGCAAGACCTATGCGTACCTCGTTCCGGCGATGCTGTGGGGCGGCAAGGTGATCCTCTCCACCGGGACGAAGAACCTGCAGGACCAGTTGTTCCTGCGCGATATTCCGACGGTCCGCAAAGCGCTGAATGCGCCGGTGTCGGTGGCGTTGCTCAAGGGCCGCGCGAACTATGTCTGTCACTATCACCTGGAACGCACCTCGCAGAACGGACGCCTGTCTTCGCGGCAGGACGCGGCGTGGCTACGTCAGATCAATCTGTTCCTCAAGACCACGAAGACTGGCGACAAGGCTGAGCTGTCATCTGTGCCCGAGACCGCTCCGGTGTGGAACCTCGTCACGTCCACCCGAGACAACTGTCTTGGCTCGGACTGCGCCTATTACAAGGACTGTTTTGTCATGCGCGCGCGCAAGGAGGCGCAGCAGGCCGACGTGGTGGTCGTGAATCATCACCTCTTTTTCGCCGACGTGATGCTCAAGGACACCGGCATGGCGGAGCTGCTGCCAGCCGCCAACACGGTCATCTTTGACGAGGCGCATCAGTTGCCCGAGACCGCCACGTTGTTCTTTGGCGAGACCATCTCGACCAACCAGATTCTCGAACTCGCACGCGACAGTGTGGCGGAGGGCCTCTCGCACGCCCGCGACGCGGTGGACTGGGCGGCGATTGCCGCCCCGCTCGAGCGTGCGGCGCGCGACCTGCGCCTTGTCTTCCGGCAGGATGGCGCGCGTCTGTCGATCAAGCAGATCGACAACGATGCTGCCATCGCCACACCGTTCTACGAGGTGCTGCCCAAGCTGGAGCAGGCGCTATCGGATTTCACGGGGGCGCTCGAAGCCCAGGCCGAACGCGCCGAGACCATTGAGCAGTGCCATCGCCGCGCCATTGCGTTGTGCGAGAAGCTGGAAGCATGGGCCAATCCCAAGCTGTCGCAGACGCCCAGGAACGATGGCGGCGAGGCTGGGGAAACCGCGGCGCCTGCTGACGAACGCGTGCGCTGGGTGGAGGTTTTCGCCAATTCCGTGCAGCTGCACCTGACGCCGCTGTCGATTGCGCCAATCTTTTCGCGCCAACGGGCGGGCCAGCCGCGCGCCTGGATCTTTACCTCGGCGACGCTCTCCGTGCGCGGCAACTTCACGCACTACGCCGCGCAGCTCGGCCTGGACCGCAACCGTTCAATCACCTTGGACAGCCCGTTCGACTACGCATCGCAGGGTCTGCTTTTCGTGCCGCGAGACTTGCCACAGCCGAGCGACTCGCGCTTCACCGATGCCGTGCTCGACACCGCCTTGCCGATGATCGAAGCGGCTGGTGGCAAGACGTTCGTGCTGTGCACGACGCTGCGCGCAGTCAATCGCGCGGCAGAAAGATTGGCGGATGAGTTTGCCCAGCGCGGCTGGGATTTCCCGCTGCTCGTCCAGGGCCAGGCCAGCCGCACAGAACTGCTCGACCGCTTCCGGGCGCTGGGCAATGCGGTGCTGATCGGCAGCCAAAGCTTCTGGGAGGGCGTGGATGTGCGAGGCGAGGCGTTGTCGCTGGTCGTCATCGACAAGCTGCCGTTCGCACCACCCGATGATCCGGTTCTGAGCGCGCGCATGGAGGCGCTCGAGAAGAAGGGGCTGAGCCCGTTTGCCGTCCACCAGCTGCCGCATGCCGTCATCACGCTCAAGCAGGGGGCCGGCCGGCTGATCCGCTCCGAGACCGATCGCGGCGTCCTGATGATCTGCGACCCACGCCTGGTGGAGAAATCCTATGGTCGCCAGATCTGGCAGAGTCTTCCGCCGTTCAAGCGCACGCGCGAGGCAGAGACAGCCGCCGATTTCCTGCGCTCACTTCGGCCAGACGTTCCGCCTCCAGGCGACGTTTCTACCTGACGCGCAAACAAAAAGCCCGGCGAATCGACCGGGCTTTTTCTTGGTACGGACGCAAACCGCGCTTACCACCATTGGTACCAGGGCTTGCTCTTCTTGCGCTGGCCGTAGGCGAGGAAATCGCTGTTCGGGTAGTTCTGCTTGATGATCCGTTCGGTGTCGTCGCGCATGTCCTTCATGCCGAGCGCCTCGTACGACTTCATCATGATGTACAGCGCTTCTTCCACGGCGGGGGCGCGATCGTAGTCTTTGATGGCGTCCTGCGCGCGATTGACCGCAGCGAGGTATGCACCCCGACGGTAGTAGTAACGCGCGGCCCCCACCTCATGCTCGGCCATCGCATTGACGATGTACTGCATGCGCAGCGTGGCGTCTGGCGTGTACTTGCTGTTCGGGAAGCGCGTGATCAGCGTCTTGAACGCATCGTAGGCAGCGCGCGAGGCCTTCGGGTCGCGCTCGCTCAGGTCCTGGTTCGAGAAGCGGCCGAGCCAGCCCAGGTTGTCGTTGAAGTTGATCAGCCCTTTAAGGTAGTAGGCGTAATCAACGCTGGGGTGATTCGGGTGAAGCTGGATGAAGCGATCGACCGCAGCCAGCGCGGCGGCGGTTTCGCCGTCCTTGTAGTTGGCGTAGGCCGTTTCGATCTGAGCCTGCTGGGCGTACGGGCCGAACGGATAGCGGCTTTCCAGCTTCTCGTAGTACTTGACGGCCTTGGCGTAGTCGCCGCCGTCGAGCGAGTCCTTCGCTTCCGAATATAATTTGTTGGCCGACCAGCCAGCCGTTTCGTCTTGCTGTTCCGGCAGGATGCCGCAGGCCGAGATAGCCAGGCATGCGCCTGCCACCAACACTGCTCCGATATGTGCACGGGTTTTCTTGTGAAACCGCGCCAGCTTCATGCTCGTGACCGACATGGGCACCTTTTCTGAATGAAAAATCGCATCAAGCATTATAGCCCAAGCCCTGTGTCAGACGACGCAGCTGCTGACGTTTCCCTCACTGCGCGGGACGCCGAAGACGCGCTCGACGATGAGTCGCTCGACTTGCCTGCCGTTGACGCAGCGGACGCCGTCGTTCCCATCGTCGTGGAAATCCCTGAAACCCTCCATGGCGAACGCCTGGACAAGGTGCTCGCCAAGCTGCTGCCCGACTATTCGCGAAGCCGCCTGCAGCAATGGATCGACGCAGGTGCCGTGCGCGTGGATGGCGCAGCGGTGCGCCCGCGTGCGGCCGTGTCCGGTGGCGCGCGCGTGGAGGTCGTGCCCCAGCGGGCAGCCGACGAGCATGCCTTCGTCGCGGAGCCCGTCGATCTGGACGTGATCTATGAAGATGACACGCTGCTCGTCATCAACAAGCCGGCTGGCCTGGTCGTGCACCCAGCCGCCGGCAACTGGAGCGGCACTGTGCTCAACGGCCTGCTGTATCGCTATCCGGACGCAGCGGCATTGCCGCGTGCCGGCATCGTCCATCGGCTCGACAAGGAGACGTCAGGCCTGATGGTGGTTGCTCGTACGCTGCCTGCGCAGACCGATCTCGTGCGGCAACTGCAGGCTCGCACCGTCAAGCGAACCTACCTTGCGCTCGTGTGGGGGGAGACGCCGGAGGAGGGCACGATCGATGCGCCGATCGGGCGCGATCCTCGCGATCGCACGCGCATGGCCATCATCGAAACGGCGAGCGGCAAACCGGCGCGCACGCATTTCAAGACGCTGGACGTGGTGGACCTGGGACGCGCGCAGATCTCGCTCGTGCGCTGCCAGCTCGAGACCGGCCGCACGCATCAGATTCGTGTGCATTTCGAGTCCGAGGGCCATCCGCTCGTGGGCGATCCGGTGTACACCCGCAACTTCCGGCGGGGGCGGCCACAGACGATCAAGGCCCCGCTTCCCGTGCCGTTTGCCCGGCAGGCCCTGCATGCCGTGCGCTTGGGCCTGGTGCATCCAGCCTCAGGCAAGTCGGTGCACTGGGAAGCGCCCGTGCCTGAGGATTTCGCCGCATTGATGGAAGCCCTGGACCTCGATCCCGATGTCGAACTCACGTGATTGGATCATTCCCGACTGGCCGGCACACCCGCGCGTCAGGGCCTTGTCGACGACTCGTTTGGGCGGTGTCAGCGTCGGCCCGTACGGCCTGGCTGGCGGGTTGCCCGGCGGGTTGAACCTTGGCTGGCATGTCGGCGATGCGCCCGAAGCCGTCGAGCAGAATCGCCGCATCCTGCGGGAGGCGCTCCCCTCGGAGCCTGTGTGGATGGAGCAGGTGCACGGCACCGGCGTGGCCGACCTCGACCAAGTCGCCGGCCCGTTGACGCCCGTGGTGGCTGATGCCGCCGTGGCTTCTTGCCGGGACCGCGTCTGCGTCGTCATGACGGCCGATTGTCTGCCGATCTTGCTCAGTGATGCGCGTGGAGTGACGGTGGGCGCGGCTCACGCCGGGTGGCGTGGCCTGTGTAGCGGTGTGATCGAGCGCACGATCGACGCAATGATGGAGCGGCTGCGTGCCAGTGGGCCGGAAGCGGATCCGACATGGTTGGCGTGGCTCGGTCCGGCGATTGGCCCTTCGTGCTTCGAGGTTGGCGAGGAAGTGCGGCGGGCCTTTCTGGATGCAGCCCGACCTGACGAGTGGCATGCCACGGAGGCTGCTTTCGTCCGAGGGGCAGTCGAAGGGAAATTCTTTGCCGATCTCTATGCGCTCGCCCGGCTGCGACTGGCGCGCCTTGGTTGCACCGACGTGTACGGCGGTGGATTGTGCACGATGACCGACGCGAGCCGTTTCTACTCATACCGCCGCGCCAGCACAACCGGTCGCATGGCGACGCTGATCTGGCGCGCCGAGTGACAGTTCAGGGCGTACCGTCGCCGGCCGAGGCGGCGGTATCTGCCTCCACCTTGGCCGCGGAAGACTCGCGTGCCTGTCGGCGCCGCTTGCGCGCAGGCGATCCGACGATCCACAGAAAGAGCGAGAGCGGTGCGACGCCGTACAGGAGGAACGTGCCGACACCGGCAATCCACGATTGCTCAGTCAAGGACATCATCAGAACGACATAAAGCCAGGCAATGGCAACGATATACATGGACGAAATGGCCCGGCGTCGGCGCAATGCGGCAGTCTCGCATGAAACGGCGCCGCCCGGCGCATAGCCCCGTCACCGAGCTTAGCCATTCAGTGGACGCCTTATTTTCCCGAGGCGCCAAAACCCGCGCCCGATCAAGGTTTACGTAGGTTGATCGGGCAACTCCCGTTGACAGCCTTGAAACCACAAGGCAACAATGCCCCGCAATACTACGAGTTATGCGGCTTCCATTATCGGAGTGGCATATATCGTACGGATCGAGGGCACTATGGCATCGCGTCAATCGACATCTTCCAAAGCATCTGGCGCCCACACTCAAGCCTCCTGGCAGGGCTTGGCGGACCCCGCAAAGTGGACTGAGCAGTTCAAGCAATGGCAAGCCTTTGCAGGTGCGTTTGCCCAACCCGGAGGCGCCTCGCCGGCTTCTGCCGGCGTCAACGGCGCGCAGGCGGGCGAGGGCGCGAGCCCATTCACGCTGATCCCGCATGAGAGGCTGGCGGAAATCCAGCAAAAGTATCTCGAAGAATGGCTGAAGATCTGGCGCCACATGAGCACCGGAGAGGGCGCTGAGGCCATCGCGCCGTCCGACCGCCGTTTTGCGAATGATGCGTGGCGCAAGAGTCCGCTCTACGGCTATGCAGCGGCGTTCTACGTGCTCAATGCGCGCACCTTGACGGAAATGGCCGACGCCGTCGAGGCCGATGCAAAGACTCGCGAGCGCGTGCGCTTTGCCGTCTCGCAATGGACGGCAGCGATGTCGCCATCCAACTTCCTGGCGACCAATCCCGAGGCGCAGAAGCACCTGATCGAGTCGCGCGGCGAATCCCTGCGTACCGGCATTCTGAACATGTTGCAGGACATGGAGCGCGGGAAGATTTCCCAGACGGATGAGACCGCATTCGAGATTGGTCAGAACGTCGCCAACAGCGCAGGCGCGGTCGTCTTCGAGAACGATTATTTCCAGCTCCTCCAGTACAAGCCGCTGACGGCAAAGGTGTATGCGCGCCCGCTGCTGCTGGTGCCGCCATGCATCAACAAGTTCTACATCCTCGACCTGCAGCCGGCCAACTCGCTTGTGCGCTATGCGGTCGAGCAGGGCAATACGGTATTCCTGGTCTCGTGGCGGAATCCCGACGCGAGCATGGCGTCCCGGACGTGGGACGACTATATCGAAGGCGGCGCGATCGAGGCACTGCGTGTGGCGCGGGAGATTTCCGGCCAGGACCAGATCAATGCGCTGGGCTTCTGTGTCGGCGGCACGATCCTGTCGACGGCGCTGGCCGTGCTGGCCGCGCGCGGCGAACACCCGGCAGCGAGCCTTACATTGCTGACGACGCTACTCGACTTTGAAGACACCGGCATTCTCGACGTTTTTGTGGACCAGGCGCAGGTAGAGATGCGTGAGCGGACCATCGGCGCACAGGCGCCCACCGGTCCTGGCCTGCTGCGTGGGGTCGAGTTGGCGAACACATTCTCGTTCCTGCGCCCGAATGACCTGGTGTGGAACTATGTGGTCGAGAACTACCTGAAGGGCAAGACGCCTGCGCCGTTCGATCTGCTGTATTGGAATGGTGATTCCACCAATCTTCCCGGGCCGTGGTACTGCTGGTATCTGCGCCATACGTACCTGCAGAACGACCTGAAGATTCCTGGCAAGCTGAAGGTCAACGGCACGCCTGTGGACCTCGGCAAGATCGATGCGCCGGTCTACATCTACGGCTCGCGCGAAGACCACATCGTCCCATGGCATTCGGCCTATGCGTCGGTGCCGCTGCTCAAGGGCGAACGGCGTTTCGTGCTCGGGGCTTCTGGTCATATCGCCGGCGTGATCAACCCGCCGGCGGCCAACAAGCGCTCGCACTGGATCAATGCCAAGCTGCCTGACACCGCCGATGCGTGGTTCGCGGGTGCCAAGGAGCAGCCGGGCAGCTGGTGGCCCGACTGGTCGGCGTGGCTGGCGTCCCACGCCGGGGCACAGAAGGCGGCTCCCAAGCGCTATGGCAGTGCAGACTACCCGGAGATCGAGCCAGCGCCTGGCCGATACGTCAAACAGAAAGCGTAAGATCGCGCGAATGATCCCCCGTTGCCGTCGCGGCCACGACCGCTGACGGTTTCTCACGACTCTCTCTCTCGAAAGTGGAAGGTAAGGAAATGACCGATGTTGTGATCGTATCGGCGGTACGTACCGCCGTCGGCAAATTTGGCGGCTCGCTGGCAAAGATTGCTGCGCCCGACCTGGGTGCGGCCGTTATCCGCGAAGCCCTGTCGCGCGCCAAGGTCGCGCCGGATCAGGTGAGCGAAGTCATCATGGGGCAGGTGCTGACTGCCGGCTCGGGACAGAATCCTGCCCGTCAGGCCGTCATCAAGGCTGGGTTGCCCAACATGGTGCCGGGCATGACCATCAACAAGGTGTGCGGTTCGGGCCTGAAGGCCGTCATGCTGGCAGCCAACGCCATCATGGCGGGCGATGCCGAGATCGTCGTGGCAGGTGGTCAGGAGAATATGTCGGCCGCCCCGCACGTTCTGCCGGGGTCGCGCGACGGATTTCGCATGGGCGACGCCAAGCTCATCGATTCGATGATCGTTGACGGTCTCTGGGACGTCTACAACCAGTACCACATGGGCATCACAGCCGAGAACGTCGCCAAGGAATATGGCATCACGCGCGAGGCGCAGGACGCGTTCGCCGTTGCCTCGCAGAACAAGGCAGAGGCTGCGCAGAAGGCCGGTCGATTCAACGATGAAATCGTCCCGATCATGATCCCGCAGCGCAAGGGCGACCCGATCGCCTTCGCGCAGGACGAGTTCATCCGCCACGGCGCCACGCTGGAATCGATGACCAGCCTGAAGCCGGCCTTCGACAAGGCTGGCACGGTGACGGCCGCCAACGCATCGGGCATCAATGATGGCGCGGCGGCGGTCGTGGTGATGTCTGCCGCGAAGGCCAAGGCGCTTGGGCTGACGCCGCTGGCGACCATCCGCGCCTACGCCAGTGCCGGCGTGGACCCGAAGGTCATGGGGATGGGTCCGGTGCCGGCGTCCCAGCGTTGCCTGTCGCGTGCCGGCTGGTCTGTTGGCGATCTGGACCTGATGGAGATCAACGAGGCGTTTGCCGCGCAGGCCCTGGCCGTGCACAAGCAGATGGGTTGGGATACCTCCAAGGTCAACGTCAACGGAGGCGCCATCGCCATCGGCCATCCGATCGGCGCGTCGGGCTGCCGCATTCTGGTCACGCTGCTGCACGAGATGCAGAAGCGCGATGCGAAGAAGGGCCTGGCTTCGCTGTGTATCGGCGGCGGCATGGGCGTGGCGCTGGCCGTTGAGCGTCCGTAATCTTGTGGTGGGATGGGCGTGACGCGGAACGAATGCTGCGCATGCCGATCCGAGACACACCGAGCATCAGCTGCCCGGTAAATGACCGGGCAGTTCCAACAACAACGACAAGGAGTGGACATGACCAAACGCATCGCATACGTCACCGGTGGCATGGGCGGTATCGGAACGGCGATTTGCCAGCGCTTGGCGCGCGACGGTTTTACCGTCGTTGCAGGCTGCGGACCGAACTCGCCGCGCAAGGCGAAGTGGCTCGAACAGCAGAAGGCGCTCGGCTTCGATTTCATCCCGTCGGAAGGCAATGTCGGTGACTGGGAATCGACCAAGGCCGCTTTCGACAAGGTCAAGGCGGAAGTGGGCGACGTGGATGTGCTGATCAATAACGCCGGCATTACGCGTGACGTGGTGTTCCGCAAGATGACCCGCGCCGATTGGGACGCGGTGATCGACACCAACCTGACTTCGCTATTCAACGTGACCAAGCAGGTCATCGATGGCATGGCTGATCGCGGCTGGGGCCGGATCGTGAACATCTCGTCGGTGAATGGCCAGAAGGGCCAGTTTGGGCAGACCAATTACTCGACAGCGAAGGCCGGCCTGCACGGTTTCACGATGGCGCTGGCGCAGGAAGTGGCCACGAAAGGTGTCACGGTCAATACCGTATCGCCGGGCTACATTGCCACCGACATGGTGAAAGCCATTCGTCAGGATGTGCTCGATAAGATCGTCGGCACGATTCCGGTCAAGCGCCTGGGCGAGCCCGCAGAGATCGCCTCGATCTGCGCGTGGCTGGCCTCGGAAGAGTCGGGCTTTGCTACTGGCGCAGACTTCTCGCTCAACGGCGGCCTGCACATGGGCTGACCGCCACGATCTCCATGCTGCGGCAATGCTGCGGCATGGCTGCAGCAATGTTCCCCGAAACCTCGCGCTGTGCTGCAATGCCTCAAGTGCATTGCAGCACAGCGCATTTGTTTATTCCCGCGCGCATTCAGCTGACTCGCTCGCGTCAAAATGCTGCGGGTTTTTACCGGGGGAGGTCGCCTTTTCTTTGCAGGGCGATCCGCATAGAATCCAGTCACGGAGGCGCTCCGCAGGGAGACAAGGGGCGTCCGATCATAACCGGATGCACTTGCGTTGCCGCACTCGCACGCAGATCGGAGCAGCAGCGCAAGACTTGTATGTTGCTGCGCCGATTTCGCACTGCATCGGCTGCACCGCAGCAGCATCGCCAACACGGAAAGGCATGATGGCCACCAGCAAGAAGGGCACCGAACGGCTGATCAAGAAATATCCCAACCGCCGGCTCTATGACACCCAGACCAGCACTTACATCACGCTGGCAGACGTCAAGCAGCTTGTGATGGAAAGCGAGGAGTTTCGTGTCATCGATGCGAAATCCGGTGAAGATCTGACCCGTAGCATCCTCCTTCAGATCATCCTGGAAGAAGAAACCGGTGGCGTGCCGATGTTCTCCGGCTCCATGCTGGCGCAGATCATCCGCTTCTACGGCCATGCCATGCAGGGAATGATGGGAACGTACCTCGAGAAGAACATCCAGGCGTTCATCGACATCCAGAACAAGCTGGCAGAAAACTCGAAGGATCTGTATAGCGGCAACACGTTCAACCCGGACATGTGGTCGCAGTTCATGAACATGCAGGGCCCGATGATGCAGGGCATGATGAGCAACTACATCGAGCAGAGCAAAAATCTGTTCGTGCAGATGCAGGAACAGATGCAGAGCCAGGCCAAGAACATGTTCGGGACATTCCCGTTCAACCAGCCGCCCGAGAAGAAGTAGGTTCGGCAGCGCTGGCAGAAGCAAGGCGAATCGCGTGGCGGTTCGCCTTTTTCGTTTGGGGCCCCGTGGCGGGCGGCAGGGTAAAATGCCGGCGCTTCGTGTGTGGCAAGCGCCGCATCACTCTCCGACCCCGTTTTGGTTTTCCCATGATTGCTGTCAGCCTGCGGCACGCGTGCCGGTCGTTTTCCGTTTTCGCATGAGCCGCCTGTTGCTTGCCCCGATGGAAGGGGTCGCGGATTTCGTCATGCGCGATGTGCTGACTCAGGCTGGCGGATACGACGGGTGCGTCTCGGAGTTTGTTCGCGTGACAGGTTCGTTGCTTCCCGCGCGCACCTATGAGCGTGAGACGCCCGAGATCCGCAACGGCGGCTACACGGCCAGCGGCACGCCGATGGCCATCCAATTGCTCGGCAGCGATCCGGAATGGCTGGCCCGCAACGCCGCCTATGCCGCAACGTTGTCTCCGCACGGAATCGACCTGAATTTCGGCTGTCCGGCCAAGGTGGTAAACCGGCATGGCGGCGGTGCCATGCTGCTCGCTACGCCGGAAGTGCTGCATGACATCGTGCGGGCCGTGCGCGCGGCGGTGCCTGCACACATTGCGGTGACGGCAAAGATGCGGCTCGGTGTTTCGGACACGTCTCGCGCCATTGAGTGTGCGACGGCCTTGGCGGAAGGCGGAGCCCAGGCGCTGGTAGTGCATGCCCGCACGCGCGATCATGGCTATCGCCCGCCCGCACACTGGGACTGGATCGCACGGATTGCCGATGCCGTCGCCGTGCCGGTCACCGCCAATGGCGAAGTCTGGACGGTGACCGACTGGGAGCGCTGCCGGGCAGTCAGCGGCTGCGACGACGTGATGATCGGCCGCGGCGCGGTCTCCGATCCGTTCCTGGCGCAGCGCATTCGCGGCCAGGCCGAGCGTGAGCCGTCCCCCGCGGAGTGGCCGATCGTCCTGGGGTACCTGTCCGCCTACCTGAAAAAGCTGCACGCGCGCATCTCGGCCAAACATGAACATGGCCGCGTCAAACTGTGGCTCAGCTATCTGAAGCGGACGTGGCCGCAGGCCGCGGAACTGCACGACGCCATCCGGCGCCTGCAGGACGCGCTCGAAATCGAGCAGGTGATCCACCAGATGCTGCTTGCGCTTGGCCGCCGAGGCATGGCAAACAGTTAAAATACGCAACCGCGCGGCCAACCCGTGACCCGCGCAAATCCTCTCCCACATCAGGTTGTTCCCATGTCCGACGTCAGTCCCCAGAGCCCGAAGGTGGGCTTCGTTTCGCTCGGTTGCCCCAAGGCGCTCGTCGATTCCGAGCAGATCATCACCCAACTGCGTGCGGAGGGGTACGAGATTTCCGGCACGTACGGCGGCGCAGACCTTGTCGTGGTCAACACCTGCGGCTTCATCGACGAGGCCGTGCAGGAGAGCCTGGACGCGATTGGCGAGGCGCTGGCCGAGAACGGCAAGGTGATCGTCACGGGTTGCCTGGGCGCCAAGAAAGATGCCGCTGGCCAGGACATCATCACGAGCGTGCACCCCAAGGTGCTTGCCGTGACGGGGCCCCACGCGCTGGGCGAAGTCATGGAAGCCGTGCACACGCACTTGCCCAAGCCGCATGACCCGTTTATCGACCTGGTTCCGCCGCAGGGCATCAAACTCACGCCCAAGCACTATGCGTATCTGAAGATTTCCGAAGGCTGCAACCATCGCTGCAGCTTTTGCATCATCCCGTCGATGCGCGGGGACCTCGTTTCGCGCCCCGTGGCTGAAGTGATGCTGGAAGCGGAGAACTTGCTGAAGGCGGGCGTCAAGGAGCTGCTCGTGATCTCGCAGGACACGAGCGCCTACGGCGTGGACGTCAAATTCCGCACGGGCTTCTGGAATGGCCGCCCGCTCAAGACACGGATGACCGAACTGGTGGCAGCGCTCGGCGAGCTGGCCTCCCAGTACGGCGCCTGGGTGCGCCTGCACTACGTCTATCCGTACCCGAGCGTGGACGAAGTGATGCCGCTGATGGCCGAGGGCAAGGTGCTGCCGTACCTCGACGTGCCGCTGCAGCACGCCCACCCGGACGTGCTCAAGCGCATGAAGCGCCCGGCCAACGCCGAAAAGACGCTGGACCGCATCCGCGCCTGGCGCGAGGTGTGCCCGGAGCTGACCATTCGCAGCACCTTCATCGCGGGCTTTCCGGGCGAAACGGAAGAAGAGTTCCAAACGCTGCTCGACTTCATCGCCGAAGCCGAACTGGACCGCGTCGGCTGCTTCGCGTATTCGCCCGTGGAAGGTGCCACGGCCAACGAGCTGCCCGGTGCGCTGCCCGACGAGGTGCGCGAGGAGCGCCGTGCGCGCTTCATGGAGGTGGCCGAGCGTGTATCCGCGCGCCGCTTGCAGCGCAAGGTCGGCAAGACGCTGCGGGTGCTGGTGGACGAGGTGAACCAGGACGGCGGCATCGGCCGTTCGTCGGCGGATGCGCCGGAAATTGATGGTCTGGTCTACATCGCGCCGCCGGCCAAGCCCTACAAGCGCTACAAGGCAGGCGATTTCGTGTCGGTCAAGATCACTGGCGCCGATGGCCACGACTTGTGGGGTGAGGTCTGAGGCAGCGTTTGCTTAAGTAGTCCTACCTAAAATTTGCGAACGGTCGTGCGTTTATACTGGCCGCCATCCAACTTTGATGGCATAGGAGACAGCAATGGCACGTGAAGTGGTGGTGGTGAGCGGCGTTCGTACCGCAATCGGGACGTTTGGCGGCAGCCTGAAGGACGTGGCGCCGTGCGAACTGGGCGCGCTGGTGGTGCGTGAGGCGCTGGCCCGCGCCGGCGTGAAGGGTGAGGAGGTTGGCCATGTGGTGTTCGGCCATGTCATCAACACCGAACCGCGCGACATGTATCTCTCGCGGGTGGCGGCCGTCAACGGCGGCGTGTCCGCCGAAACCCCGGCATTCAACGTCAACCGCCTGTGCGGATCGGGCCTGCAGGCCGTGGTGAGCGCCGCACAGACGATCCTGCTGGGTGACGCCAACATCGCCATCGCCGGTGGCGCCGAAAGCATGAGCCGCGCGCCGTACCTGGCCCCGGCCGCCCGTTGGGGCTCCCGCATGGGCGACGCCAAGATGGTCGACATGATGCTCGGCGCGCTGCACGACCCGTTCCATACGATCCATATGGGTGTGACGGCAGAAAACGTCGCCCGCGAATTCGGCATCAGCCGTGAGCAGCAGGACCAGACGGCCCTGGAATCGCACCAGCGTGCCTCGCGCGCGATCCGTGCCGGCTACTTCAAGGACCAGATCGTTCCGGTCACGATCAAGTCGCGCAAGGGCGACATCCAGTTCGATACCGACGAGCACGTCCGTCATGACGCGACCATCGATGACATGACCAAGCTCAAGCCGGTCTTCGCGAAGGAGAACGGTACGGTCACAGCCGGCAACGCGTCGGGCCTGAACGATGCGGGTGCGGCGCTCGTGCTGATGGAGCGCTCGGAGGCGGAAAAGCGCGGTCTCAAGCCGCTGGCGCGCCTGGTGTCGTATGGGCATGCGGGTGTGGATCCGAAGATCATGGGCATCGGCCCCGTGCCCGCCACGCGCAATGCGCTGGAGCGCGCCGGCCTGTCGGTCAAGGATCTCGATGTGATTGAGGCCAACGAAGCTTTCGCCGCCCAGGCTTGCGCGGTGACGAAGGAACTCGGCCTCGACCCAGCCAAGGTCAACCCGAACGGCTC
>JAGWNU010000328.1 GCA_028871175.1 Burkholderiaceae bacterium
GCCGGTGGTGGACAACAACACGCGCGCCACCGTCATGCAGACGGGCGAGGCGGATTTCGCGTTCAGCATTCCGTTCGAGCAGGCGGCCGTACTCAAGAACAGCCCGAAGGTGGACCTGATCGCCGCGCCTTCCATCATCCAGCGTTACGTGTCGTTCAACACGCGCGTCAAGCCGTTCGACAATCCGAAGGTGCGTCAGGCCATCAACTACGCCATCAACAAGGATGCGCTGACCAAGGTGGCGTTCTCGGGTTATGCCGTGCCAGCCGACGGCGTGGTGCCGCAGGGCGTGGATTACGCGGTCAAGCTGGGCCCGTGGCCGTACAACCCCGCCAAGGCGAAAGAGCTGCTGAAGGAAGCGGGCTACCCGAACGGCTTCGAGACGCAACTGTGGTCGGCCTACAACCACACGACGGCGCAGAAGATCATCCAGTTCGTGCAGCAGCAACTGGCCCAGGTCGGCATCAAGGCTCAGGTGCAGGCGCTGGAAGCCGGCCAGCGCGTCGAGCGCGTGGAAAGCGTGCCCAAGCCGGAAGACGCCGGTGTGCGCATGTACTACGCAGGCTGGTCGTCATCGACGGGTGAATCGGATTGGGCACTGCGTCCGCTGCTGGCTTCGGAGTCGATGCCGCCCAAATCGTTGAACACGGCGTACTACAAGAACGAGCAGGTCGATGCCGACATTGCCGGCGCACTGCGCACCACCGATCGTGCCGAGAAGTCGAAGCTCTACACCGACGCCCAGAAGCGTATCTGGGAAGACGCGCCCTGGGCCTTCCTGGTGACCGAGAAGATCGTCTACGCGCGTTCGAAGCGCCTCTCGGGTGCCTACGTGGCACCGGACGGCTCGTTCAGCTTCGACGACATCGACATCAAGCAGTAAGTCTCATTGCCGTACCGGCCCGCGCAGCCGTTGCGCGGGCCGTTGAATTGCCGCCTGCGGTGGATTTGCCATGCTGAACTACTTCATTAAACGTGTGCTGGGCGTGATCCCGACACTGCTGATCGTGGCAGTGCTGGTGTTCCTGTTCGTGCACCTGCTGCCGGGTGATCCGGCCCGGCTCGCGGCCGGCCCCGAGGCCGATGACGTGACCGTTGGCTTGGTGCGCAAAGACCTGGGCCTGGACAAGCCGATGCACGAGCAGTTCGTGCGCTTCTTCGCCAACGCCGTGCGCGGCGAGTTCGGCAACTCGATCCGTACCAAGCGTCCGGTGAGCGAAGAGATCGGAGATCGCTTCATGCCGACGCTGAACCTGACGATTGCGAGCATGGTGTGGGCGGTGATCTTCGGGATGGCCATCGGCATTGCTTCGGCCGTGTGGCGCAACAAGTGGCCGGATCGCCTGGGCATGACGCTGGCGGTGTCGGGGATTTCGTTTCCGGCTTTCGCGCTGGGCATGCTGCTGATGGAAGTGTTCTCGGTGCAGCTCGGTTGGCTGCCGTCCATCGGCGCCGAGAGCTGGAAACACTACATCCTGCCTTCGCTCACGCTGGGTGCTGCGGTGGCTGCCGTGATGGCGCGCTTCACTCGCGCTTCGTTTGTCGAAGTGCTGCAGGAAGATTTTGTGCGCACCGCCCGGGCCAAGGGCGTGCGCGAAACGGTGGTCGTCATCAAGCATTGCCTGCGCAACGCGATGATTCCCGTGGTGACCATGATGGGGCTGCAGTTCGGCTTCCTGCTGGGCGGCTCGATCGTGGTGGAGAAGGTGTTCAACTGGCCGGGCCTCGGTCGGCTGCTGGTGGATTCAGTGGAGATGCGCGATTACCCCGTCATCCAGGCCGAGGTGCTGCTGTTCTCGCTGGAATTCATCCTGATCAACCTGGTGGTGGACGTGCTCTACACGATCATCAATCCGACCATCCGCTACAAGAAGTAAGGAGACCGCCATGACACAGGCAACAAGCGTGGCGGTCGCGCCGCAAACCGCCGCAGAGCCCGTCCGCACGCCGTGGAGCGAGTTCTGGCGCAAGTTCCGCAAGCAGCATCTGGCGATGGGCGCCGGTGTGTTCGTGATCGCGCTGGTGGTAATCGCCATCCTCGCGCCGCACATCGTGCCGTTCGATCCGGAAAACTATTTCGACTACGACGCGCTCAACGCGGGGCCGTCGGCGCAGCATTGGTTCGGCGTCGATTCGCTGGGCCGCGACATCTTCAGCCGCATCCTGATGGGAACGCGCATCTCGCTGGAAGCGGGCTTCGTGTCGGTCATCATCGGCGCCATCGTGGGCACTGTGCTCGGCCTGCTGGCCGGCTACTACGAAGGCTGGTGGGACCGCATCGTCATGCGCATCTCCGACGTGCTGTTCGCCTTCCCGGGCATCCTGCTGGCGATCGGCATTGTGGCCATCCTGGGCAACGGCATGATGAACGTCGTTTTTGCCGTGGCGGTTTTCAGCATCCCGGCATTTGCGCGGCTGGTGCGCGGCAACACGCTCATGCTCAAGCACCTGACGTATGTGGAAGCTGCGCGCAGCATCGGCGCGTCGGACTGGACCATCATCATGCGGCACATCCTGCCGGGTACGATCTCGTCCGTCGTCGTGTACTTCTCGATGCGGATCGGCACCTCGATCATCACCGCAGCCAGCCTCTCGTTCCTGGGCCTGGGCGCACAACCGCCCACGCCGGAGTGGGGCGCGATGCTCAACGAGGCGCGCGCCGACATGGTGACGGCGCCGCACGTGGCCATCTTCCCGAGTTTGGCGATCTTCCTGACCGTCCTTGCATTCAACTTGTTGGGTGACGGCCTGCGCGACGCGCTGGACCCGAAGATCGACCGCCGCTGAGTTGTTCGCATGTCTCTGAACCTTCCGCACATCGGCGCATTGCCGGCCGGCACACGCAACA
>JAGWNU010000074.1 GCA_028871175.1 Burkholderiaceae bacterium
ACCATCCCCGGCAAGAACACCATGGCGCTGGAACTGCCCAACGCCAAGCGCCAGACCATCGGGCTGGGCGAGATCCTGGGCTCGCAGGTCTACAACGACGCGCAGTCCATGCTCAGCATGGGCCTGGGCAAGGACATCGTGGGCAACCCGGTGGTGGCCGACCTGGCGCGCATGCCGCACCTGCTGGTGGCGGGCACGACCGGCTCGGGCAAGTCGGTGGCAGTCAATGCCATGATCCTGTCGATGCTGTACAAGGCCACGCCGGAAGACGTGCGCATGATCATGATCGACCCGAAGATGCTGGAACTCTCGGTGTACGAGGGCATTCCGCATCTGCTGGCGCCGGTCGTGACCGACATGAAGCAGGCCGCGCACGCGCTCAACTGGTGCGTGGGCGAGATGGAAAAGCGCTATCGGCTCATGTCAGCCCTGGGCGTGCGCAACCTGGCCGGCTACAACCAGAAGATCCGCGCGGCGGAGCAGGCCGGCCGCAAGGTGCCGAACCCGTTCTCGCTGACGCCGGATGCGCCGGAGCCGCTGTCCACGCTGCCGTTGATCGTCGTCGTGATCGACGAACTGGCCGACCTGATGATGGTGGCCGGCAAGAAGATCGAAGAGCTGATCGCGCGCCTCGCGCAGAAGGCGCGTGCCGCCGGCATCCACCTGATCCTGGCGACGCAGCGGCCGTCGGTGGACGTCATCACCGGCCTCATCAAGGCGAACATTCCCACGCGCGTGGCATTCCAGGTGTCATCCAAGATCGACTCGCGCACGATTCTCGATCAGATGGGCGCCGAATCGCTGCTTGGCCAGGGCGACATGCTGTTCCTGCCGCCGGGCACGGGATATCCGCAGCGCGTGCACGGCGCGTTCGTTGCCGATGAAGAAGTGCACCGCGTGGTCGAACACTGGAAGCAGTTCGGCGAACCCGAGTATGACGAAGCGATCCTCGCCGGTGACCCCGGAGAAGCGGCCACGAGCGGTGACCTGTTTGGCGCAGAGAGTGGCGATGCGGAAGCCGATCCGCTCTACGACGAAGCGGCCGCGTTCGTACTCAACACGCGCCGTGCGTCGATTTCTTCTGTGCAGCGGCAACTGCGTATCGGCTACAACCGCGCGGCGCGATTGATTGAGCAGATGGAAGCTGCGGGGCTGGTGTCGCCAATGGGCCGAAATGGCCAGCGAGAGGTGTTGGCCCCGGGCGGCGCGGAGTGACGCGTCTCGCCACCACAGGGCGACCGCACCCATCGGCATCGGCCGCCGAAGCATCCCCCAGGTGGGGGATGCGCCCGCCCCTCAGGGACACGATAGCCATGCTTGCAATGACAATTGCCCAGGCATCCAACACCCCCTGTTGATGATGCGCTCGTACCCCGTCAGGCCAATGGCGGGCCAGGTCTCCGCACCGCCTGATGTAGATCAACACGCAGGAAAACGCAGCGACAAAGATGGAGGTGTCGGTCAGAAAACGTTCTGTCCGGAAATCTCTTCATTCTCTCTTTCGAGCGCATGCCATGAACAAGCTCCTCCCCGCCATTGCGATCGGCTTCGCAGTTGCCACGCAATGTCTGCCCCTGAGTGTTGCGGCGCAGTCCACCCAGTCGGCAAAAACCGCTGCCGCGCCAGCGCAGGACACCGCCGAATTCGACAAGCAGCTTGCTCAGGTCCAGGAGCAGATGAAGACGATGCAGGAGCAGATGGACAAGATTCGCCAGACGCAAGATCCGCAGCAGCGGCAGCAGATTCTCGACCAGCACTGGGCCACCATGCGCAATACGATGGCCGCGATGCATGCCCTGTGGGGCCCGGGCATGATGGGGCCAGGCCGGATGGGCAGGGGCATGATGGGCGGCGGAATGATGGGTGGCCCTGGCTATGGCGGAGGCTGGTCGCGGATGGGTGGCTACTATCGAAACCTCACGCCCGAGCAGCTTCGTCAGCGCCAGTACATGATGGATCAATACGTCAACATGCAGGACCAGATGATGAACAACATGATGTGGCACCAGCAATATTGGCGTGAACAACCTCCAGCAAAGTGAGTTTGTCCATTGAACTCGGCGGGCACCATTGCCAGATGGCCGCCGGACACTCAAGGCCTGCCATTCTCGATAGGGCCTGACTATTGCCGTGCTGGATCAGGACAAGACGTTGCGCCGCGCGGTGGTTCATACGCGCCTGACCTGATCCGCTCGCGCGTGCCGCGCTTGCACCGCAGCACGCGCACACCACTTCACTCCGCCAGGCGCGGTGTCTCACGCTCCCACGAATCAACGGCACGCTTGCCGGCACGCATGATCAAGCGCCGTGCCGGCGGCCTGCAGGCGCCCACCTGACACGCTTTTGCGATGCACAAGGACGCCCTGATGGCGGGCGGGAATGCGCTCGCCGAAGTTGGTCAGAGTTTACTTCCGCCAAATCTCTTCCTTTAATGGTTTCGCATTGCCAAAGCAAACAAGGAAGGGGCGTCCATGAGTCATTTCGTTGACAGGCTTCGTTTCTTTGTCTCCGATCGACCGGAATTCTCTGACGGACACGGAGCTGTCACAGCCGAGGATCGCAAATGGGAAGACGCATATCGTCAGCGATGGCAGCATGACAAGGTCGTTCGGTCCACGCACGGCGTCAACTGCACCGGGTCGTGCTCGTGGAAGATCTACGTCAAGGGCGGCATCGTCACGTGGGAAACCCAGCAGACGGACTACCCACGCACGCGCCCCGATATGCCCAACCATGAACCGCGCGGATGTTCGCGCGGGGCGTCTTACTCCTGGTATCTGTACAGCGCAAACCGCCTGAAATATCCCATGGTCCGGAGCGCGCTCGTCAAGCTCTGGCGTGAGCGCCGCACGACGATGGACCCGGTGCGCGCCTGGCAATCGATCGTCGAAGACGACGCCGCGCGTCGCGGCTATCAAGCTCGGCGGGGCCTTGGCGGCTTCGTTCGCTCGACGTGGGACGAAGTCAATGAGATCGTCGCGGCCGCCAACGTCCATACCATCCGCAGGTACGGGCCCGACCGCGTGATCGGGTTCTCGCCCATCCCGGCCATGTCGATGGTGTCGTACGCCGCCGGCTCGCGTTATCTGTCGCTGATCGGTGGCGTGTGCCTGAGCTTCTACGACTGGTACTGCGATCTGCCGCCCGCCTCGCCGCAAACCTGGGGCGAGCAGACCGACGTGCCCGAATCGGCAGACTGGTACAACTCCACGTTCATCATGCTGTGGGGTTCCAACGTGCCGCAGACGCGTACACCCGACGCGCATTTCATGGTGGAGGCCCGCTACAAGGGCACGAAGATTGTCTCCGTGTTTCCCGATTACGCCGAAGGCGCGAAGTTCGGCGACATCTGGCTGCACCCCAAGCAAGGCACCGACGCGGCGCTGGCCCTTGCCATGGGCCACGTGATCCTCAAGGAGTTTCACTTGGCGGGCAAGAGCGACTACTTCATCGACTACTGCCGCCGCTTCACCGACATGCCATGTCTCGTGCGCCTCGTGAAGCGGGGCGACAGATATGTGCCCGACCGGCTGGTCCGTGCGTCGGATTTCGAAGGCGCCATGGGTGAGGCGAACAACCCCGAATGGAAGACGGTGATGATCGACGGGCCATCGGGCAAGGTCGTCGTGCCGGTTGGATCGGTGGGGTTCCGCTGGGGCCAGAAGGAGGGAGAAGACAAGGGCAAATGGAATCTCAAGTCCGAAACCTCGTCGGGTGACGCCATCGTTCCGCAGCTGTCGCTGGTGAAGGGGCATGACGAAGTCGTCGACGTGCTGTTTCCGTATTTCGGCAATCGCACCCATCCGCACTTCAACCACACCGACCACGCGCCGGAATTGTCCCGCTCGCTTGGTGCACGGCGCCTGAAGACGCGCGATGGCGAGATGCTGGCCGTGACGGTGTACGACCTGTTCATCGCCAACTACGGCCTGGACCAGGGGTTGGGCGGACAAGATATCGCCCACAGCTATGACGATGATGTGCCCTATACGCCGGCATGGCAGGAGGCCATCACCGGCGTGAAGCGCGCCGACGTGATCTCGGTCGCGCGGCAGTTTGCCGAGAATGCCCACAAGACGCAGGGCAAGTCGATGGTCATCATCGGCGCCGGGATCAACCACTGGTTCCACATGGACATGTCGTACCGCGCGATCATGAACATGCTGATCATGTGCGGTTGCATCGGCAAGTCGGGTGGCGGCTGGTCGCACTATGTGGGGCAGGAGAAGCTGCGGCCGCAGACAGGGTGGACCGCACTGGCGTTTGCATTGGATTGGCATCGGCCGCCGCGCCACATGAACGGTACGTCCTTCTTCTATGCGCACACCGACCAGTGGCGGTACGACCCGATGGATCCGACGGAGTTGCTGTCGCCCCTGGCCGACAAGGCACGTTTTCACGGCGCGCCCATCGATTACAACGTGCGTGCCGAGCGCATGGGCTGGCTGCCTTCCGCGCCGCAACTGACAGCGAACCCGCTGGATGTCGGCCGCGGCCTCGCCAGTGGAGCGGATGCCCCAGCCTCGGTAGCCCGCGGCCTGGCCTCGGGTGAACTGCGCATGGCTTGCGAAGACCCGGACAACCCAGCGAACTTTCCCCGGAACATGTTTGTCTGGCGTTCGAATCTGCTGGGCTCGTCAGGCAAGGGGCATGAATATTTCCTCAAGCACCTGCTTGGCGCAGTGCACGGCGTGCAGGGCGAGGAGGTGGCCAAGAACGGCGGCAAGCGTCCGGAAGACATCACATGGCATGAGCAGGCACCGCAGGGCAAGCTCGATCTGCTGGTGACGCTCGATTTCCGCATGTCCACCACGTGCATGTACTCCGACGTGGTGCTGCCAACCGCCACGTGGTACGAGAAGGACGACATGAACACGTCCGACATGCACCCGTTCATCCATCCGCTGTCGGCCGCCGTCGATCCGGCGTGGCAATCCAAGAGCGACTGGGAAATCTTCAAGGGGATCGCCAAGCGCTTCTCCGAGCTGAGCGTCGGTCATCTCGGCGTCGAGCGTGATGTGGTCCTGGCGCCGATCGCGCATGATTCACCGGCGGAACTGGCGCAGCCGTTCGACGTGCTGGACTGGAAGCTGGGCGAATGCGAACCGATACCCGGCAAGACCATGCCGGCGGTGATTGCCGTCGAGCGGGACTATCCGAACACCTACCGGAAGTTCACTTCGCTCGGGCCGCTGATGGACAAGCTCGGCAATGGCGGCAAGGGCATCGCATGGGATACGAAGGATGAAGTCTCGCTGCTCGGCGACCTGAACTATCGCGTGAGCGAGGCAGGCTGTGCCAGTGGGCGGCCGCGCATCGACACGGCGATCGACGCGGCCGAGGTCATCCTGTCGCTGGCGCCCGAAACCAACGGTGCGGTCGCGGTCAAGGCGTGGGAGGCGGTGTCCGCGATGACGGGAATCGCCCACGCCCATCTGGCCGATGCGCGCGCCGACGAGAAGATCCGCTTTCGCGACATCCAGGCGCAGCCGCGCAAGATCATCTCTTCACCGACGTGGAGTGGCATCGAGTCGGAGCATGTCTCTTACAACGCGGGGTACACCAACGTCCATGAGCTGATTCCGTGGCGCACGATCAGCGGGCGCCAGCAGCTGTACCAGGATCACGCGTGGCTGCGTGCATTCGGAGAGTCGCTGTGCGTGTACAAGCCGCCGATCGACACCGGCAGTTATGAAGCGATGGTGGGCAAACGATCCAACGGCAACCCGGAGCTGGTGCTCAACTTCATCACGCCACACCAGAAGTGGGGCATCCACAGCACCTACACCGACAATCTGCTGATGCTGACCCTGTCACGCGGCGGCCCGATCGTCTGGATCGCGGAAGCCGACGCCAAGCAGATCGGCATTGCCGACAACGACTGGATCGAGTGCTACAACGCCAATGGCGCGCTCTGCGCCCGCGCCGTCGTGAGCCAGCGCGTGCCACGCGGCATGGTGATGATGTACCACGCACAAGAGAAGATCGTGAACACGCCCGGCTCCGAGATTACCGGTACACGGGGTGGCATTCACAACTCGGTCACCCGGATCGCCGTCAAGCCGACTCACATGATCGGCGGCTATGCGCAATTGTCTTACGGGTTCAATTACTACGGCACCGTCGGGTCGAACCGGGACGAATTCCTGATCGTCCGCAAGATGAAACACGTCGACTGGCTTGATGACACCTCGCCCGGGACGACACGTGCAAACACCGAAAATCAGCTGGCAGCAGGAGCGCGCCCATGAAAGTCCGTGCACAGATTGCGATGGTGTTGAATCTGGATAAATGTATCGGCTGCCATACCTGCTCCGTCACCTGCAAGAACGTTTGGACCACCCGTGAAGGGATGGAGTACGCGTGGTTCAACAACGTGGAGACGAAGCCCGGCATCGGCTATCCGAAGGACTGGGAGAACCAGGAGCGGTGGCGGGGCGGCTGGGTACGCAAGGCCGACGGCAAGCTGCAACCGAAGCTCGGTGGTAAATGGCGGGTGCTGGCGCAGATTTTCGCGAACCCGCATCTGCCCGAGATCGACGATTACTACGAGCCCTTCACCTTTGATTACGCGCACCTCCAGACCGCGGGCGATTCGGCTGCCATGCCCGTCGCGCGGCCACGCTCCCTCATCAGCGGGGAGCGCCTGGAGAAGATCGAATGGGGTCCGAACTGGGAGGAAATCCTGGGCGGCGAGTTCGACAAGCGCGCGAAGGATTACAACTTCGAAAACGTGCAGAAGGACATCTACGGGCAGTTCGAGAACACCTTCATGATGTACCTGCCGCGGCTGTGCGAGCACTGCCTGAACCCGGCCTGTGTGGCTGCATGTCCGTCCGGCTCGATCTACAAGCGCGAGGAGGACGGTATCGTCCTGGTCGATCAGGACAAGTGCCGGGGCTGGCGCATGTGCGTGTCGGGCTGCCCGTACAAGAAGATCTACTTCAACTGGAAGAGCGGGAAAGCGGAGAAGTGCATCTTCTGCTATCCCCGCATCGAAGCCGGACAGCCTACGGTCTGCTCGGAAACCTGCGTGGGGCGCATCCGCTACCTTGGCGTCGTGCTCTATGACGCAGACCGTATCAGCGAGGCCGCCAGCGCCGAGAATGAGTCCGATCTCTACGCGTCGCAATTGTCGTTATTCCTCGATCCGCACGACCCGCAGGTCATTGCGCAGGCTGCGCGCGATGGCGTCCCGGCCGCATGGATCGAGAGTGCGCAGCGCTCACCCGTCTACAAGATGGCGATCGACTGGAAGATCGCCTTCCCGCTGCACCCTGAGTACCGTACGCTGCCGATGGTCTGGTACGTGCCGCCGCTCTCGCCGATCAACGCAGCCGCCAATAGCGGTGAACTCGGCATGAACGGCTATCTGCCGGATGTCGAGTCGCTGCGCATTCCGCTGCGCTATCTGGCCAATCTGCTGACGGCGGGCAACGAAGCGCCTGTCAAGCTCGCGCTCGAACGCATGCTTGCCATGCGGGCCTTCATGCGGGCACGGCATGTTGACCAGGTCGAAGCGCCCGGCGTGCTGATGCAGGCGGGGCTCACCGTGGCCCAGGTCGAAGACATGTATCGCTATCTGGCGATCGCGAACTACGAAGACCGTTTCGTCATCCCGACCACGCACCGAGAATATGCCGAAGACGCCTTCGACTTGCGGTCATCGTGCGGTTTTTCCTTCGGCAACGGTTGCTCCGGTGGTACCTCGGAAGCCGGCCTGTTCAGTTCCCGCAAGGGTGGTCGGACGATTCCCATCCGGCAGGAGTCGTGACATGAAAACCGCCTCCCGCCCTGCGACGAGCGTGATTTACTCCGTGCTGTCGGCGCTGCTCGATTATCCGGAGCCATCCACCCAGGATGCGCTGCCCGAGGCGCGTGCGCTGCTGCACGCTGCGCGCGCGTTCCCGCCGCATGTGCGCACTGGCCTGGAACGGTTCATCGACGATTACGGCCAGCGCGATCTGATGACGCTGCAGGAACGCTATGTCGCGCTGTTCGACCGGGGCCGCGCGACTTCCCTGTACCTGTTCGAACACGTACACGGCGAGTCGCGCGATCGCGGCCAGGCGATGGTCGACCTGCTGCACATGTATGAACAGCACGGCCTATGGCTGCGGCAGGGAGAGCTGCCGGACTACCTACCGGTATTTCTCGAATACCTGTCGCGCCTGCCTGAATCGGAGGCTTGCAAACTCCTGGCGGAGACCGGCGACATCCTGCAGGCCATCACGACCCGCCTATCCGAACGGGGCAGCCGCTATCGGTTTGTTGTGGCCGCATTGCTGTCGCTGGCCGGACTCCACGTCGATGTCTTGCCCGACCATGCAAGTACGGACGACGAGGCCGACGCCCCCCCGAGCCCGGCTGATTTCCGGGCGCTCGACGCGGCCTACGCGGACGAGGCGGTGCGCTTTGTCGGCGCCCAAGTCCCTGTTACCGAGCCGGTCCATTTCTACGACCGGCGCCCGGGTCGAGACCGCTGAACCGCGCGGGCAACCCCATAGCCTGGAGGTCTGACATGACTGACTACCTTCACGAGTTCCTGTTCGGCATCTACCCGTACGTCTGCCTGTCTGTCCTGCTGCTGGGCAGCCTGATTCGGTTCGATCGGGAGCAGTACACCTGGAAGAGCGATACCTCCCAGATGCTGCGCAGAGGGACGTTGCAGCTCGGCAGCAACCTCTTCCACTGGGGCGTGCTCGTGGTGGTGGTCGGGCATTTCGCGGGTTTCCTCGCGCCGCACTGGATGGTGTCGCCGTTCCTGTCGGCGTCGGGGCATCAACTGCTGGCGATGGTGGGAGGAGGGGCCGCTGGCCTCGTTTCGATCATCGGGCTCACGATGCTGATTCACCGTCGGCTCACGGACCCGCGCATTCGTCGCAACAGCCGCGTGCGCGACATCGTGATCGTGCTCATGCTGTGGCTGCAGCTCGCACTGGGCCTCTGGACGGTGGTGCTGTCCATGCAGCATATGGACGGCGCCATGTTTGAGTTGCTGACCGATTACGTCAAGGGCGTCGTCACGTTCCGCCCCGGTGTGGCGCGGCTGCTCGTTGGCGTGCCGCTGACGTACCAGCTCCATATCCTGCTGGGTTTCACGATCTTCCTTGTCACACCCTTCACGCGGATGGTGCACATCTGGAGCGGTCTGGCTTCACTGGCCTACGTCCTGCGGCCCTACCAGCTTGTGCGCAAGCGCTAGGGGAACGCAGCATGATGTCATCCGATACGGAAGCCCGTGCGGGCGTGGTGCGGGTCAATGACGTGGTGTTCGACGCGGCATCGATCACGCAGGAGAGCCTGCACCACCCCAATGCACCCGACCCCCTCGCGGCGGCCAGTTATGCATTGGCCATCCGCGAATTGCTACGGCAGCGCGCGGTCGAGCTGGAGTTGCTGCCCGAAGCCGCCGTGCTGGACGATGCCTGCACCGACGCGCTATTCGACCGCGAATTGACCCTGCCGGCCCCGACGCGGGACGACTGCGAGCGTTATTTCCGGAACCATGCCGCGCAGTTCCGTCGCAATGACATCGTGTATGCAAGCCATATTCTTTTTGCGGTAACGGAAGGCGCGCCTGTGGCATTGATCCTGCAGAAGGCCGAGCAGACACTGCTCCAGCTGAAGGGCGAGCCGGACAGCTTTGAGGCGCTTGCACGCGCGCTTTCCAACTGCCCATCCGGCGGCGTCGGCGGCAGCCTCGGGCAATTGCTTCGTGGCGACAGCGTCCCAGAATTCGAGCGGGCCATCTTCGAGACGACGGACACCGCCCTGCTGCCCCGCGTTGTGAAGACGCGATTCGGGTTCCACATCGTCCGCATCGACCAGCGGGTACCAGGCGAAGCGCTTCCGTTCGAGGCGGCGCATGCCGGCATTGCGCAATACCTCCAGCAGCGCGTGCGACAGAAGGCGATGCAGCAGTATGTGTCGATCCTGGCGGCACGGGCGCACATCGAAGGCGTAGACCTCGGGCAGGCGAACGGCCCGCTGGTTCAATAGACCGCGCGGGAAAAGGGGAGAGCGGTATGCACGCACATGGCGCAACGCAGGTTCGGGCCGGCGGGCCCACTGTCTCGGTGCAGGCGTGGTCGGTGCTGCTGGCCAGCACGCTCGCGTTCATGGTCTGCTTTGTGGTGTGGATGATGTTCGGTGTGATTGGCGTCCAACTGCGTGAAGACCTGAGCCTCAACGGCACCGAATTCGGGTTGCTCACGTCCACGCCTGTACTCACCGGGGCGCTGATGCGGCTGCCGCTCGGCGCGTGGACGGATCGCTACGGCGGTCGTACCGTCATGACGGCGTTGCTCGTCATCTGCGCGGTGCCTGTCTATATCGTCAGCTACGCCACCGCGTTCTGGCAGTTCCTGCTGATCGGCCTGTTTCTCGGCTGCGTGGGGGCATCGTTCGCGGTAGGAACGCCTTATGTGGCCCGCTTCTTTCCGCCCGAGCGCCGTGGCTTTGCAATGGGTTTTTTCGGCGCCGGCACGGCGGGTGCCGCGGTCAACCTGTTCCTCACGCCGTCGTTGCAGGCCGCCTATGGCTGGCGTTTCGTGCCGCGCGTCTATGCGATAGCGCTGCTGGTGACGGCGGTCATTTTCTGGTTTGCTTCGGCGCCCGACCCGGGCGCGGGCAAATCTTCGGGATCGTGGCTGGATTCCTTCAGGGTGCTTCGCGATCGGCGCGTCTGGCGGCTGTGTCAGTACTACTCCATCACGTTCGGCGGCTTCACGGCGCTGTCACTGTGGATGCCGCAGTACCTGAAGAACGAATATGGCATGACGCTGGTGGCGGCCTCGGCGTTTGCTGCGGGATTCTCCCTGCCGGGGTCGATCCTTCGGGCCGTGGGCGGGTTGCTTGCCGACCGCTTCGGCGCACACAGCGTGACCTGGTGGGGCCTGTGGGTGGCGTGGATCTGCCTGTTCCTGCTCTCGTACCCGCCGACCGATGTCGTCATCCACACCATCGACGGCACATTCAGCCTGCGTCTTCAGTTGCCGCTTGCCGGGTTCATCACGCTGATCTTTCTGATGGGCGCCGTGTTTGCCTTCGGCATGGCGTCGACGTTCAAGTATGTGTCCGACGATTTTTCCGCAAACATGGGCGTGGTGACGGGCATTGTGGGGCTGGCCGGTGGCCTGGGCGGCTTTCTGCTGCCCATCCTGTTTGGCGGACTGCTCGACATCTTCAGGGTGCGCTCGTCGTGCTTCATGTTCCTTTACGGCATTGTCTGGGTGTCGCTGATCCTCATCTATTTTTCGGAAGTGCGGCGGGCGAAACTGACGGGATGACGCACGCAGAGAACCCATGATGGACCGGTGCGAGGGCCAGCGAGCAATTTCCAGCGCCCCGAGCGGGGGAGATCAAACACACCTCGGCCCCGGCTGACTCAGGAAAGCGAAACGAAAAGGGCGCCCCGGCAAAGCGATGCGCGGGGCGCCCTTTGTTTCGACGTGGTTGGCCTTCAACCCGTGCGACGCTGCTCCAGTGCCTGTCCCCGGGCCAGCACCGGCACCAGTGCGGTCCCCGTGTGGCTGGCCTTCACCCGCGTCAGCGCCTCGGGGCCGCATGCGGCGACGATGGTCCCGCCTTCGTCGCCCCCTTCTGGGCCGAGATCGAGAATCCAGTCCGCCTCGGCAATCACGTCGAGGTCGTGCTCGATCACGATCACGCTGTGGCCGCCGTCCGCCAGGCGATGCAGCACGCGAATCAGCTTGGCCACGTCGGCCATGTGCAGGCCGACGGTAGGCTCGTCCAGGACGTACAGCGTGTGGGGCGCCTTCTGGCCGCGGCGCGTCACGTCATCGCGCACCTTGGACAACTCGGTGACGAGCTTGATGCGCTGCGCCTCGCCGCCGGACAGCGTGGGCGAGGGCTGGCCGAGCGTCAGGTAGCCGAGGCCGACGTCCTTCATCAACTGCAGCGGGTGGGCGATGCTGTTCATCGCGCCGAAGAACTCGACCGCCTCGTCGATCTCCATGGTCAGCACATCGCCGATGTTCTTGCCGCGCCAGGTGACGGCAAGCGTTTCTGCATTGAAGCGCTGACCGTGGCAGACGTCGCAGCCGACCTTCACGTCCGGCAGGAAGCTCATGGCGATGGTGCGCACGCCCTGGCCTTCACAGGCAGGGCAGCGGCCGTCGCCCGTGTTGAACGAGAAGCGCGAGGCGGTGTAACCACGCGCGCGAGCTTCCAGCGTGTCGGCAAAGAGCTTGCGGATGGTGTCCCACACGCCGATGTACGTGGCGGGGCAGGAGCGCGGCGTCTTGCCGATCGGCGTCTGGTCGACTTCCAGCACGCGGTCGATGGTTTCCCATCCGGTGACGCTGTCGCAGCCGTGCCAGTCGTGTTTGACGTCGAGCTTGCGCGGCATCTTCGCCTCAGGCGTCTCAGCCTGCGCGGCCTTGCGTGCGCGGCGGGTTGCCGGCGAAGACAGCACGGAACGGCCGACCGCATCGAGCAGGTTCGTCATCAACACATCGCGCGCCAGCGTCGATTTGCCCGAGCCCGACACGCCCGTAATCGCCACGAGGCGCGACAGCGGCATCGTCGCGGTCACGTTGCGCAGGTTGTGCAGCTTGGCGCCGTGCACCGTCAGCCACTGCTCGGGCACCGCTTGTGCGCCCGCACGGGGCGCAACCACCTGGCGGCGCGGCTGCAACGGATGCTCGATCGGCTGCGACAGGAACCGGCCCGTGAGCGAATCCGGCTGGGCTGCCAGGTCTGCCACACCGCCTTGAGCGACCAGTGTGCCGCCGCGTTTGCCGGCGCCCGGGCCGATGTCGATGATGTGGTCGGCCCGGCGGATGGTGTCTTCATCGTGCTCGACCACCACCAGCGTGTTGCCCTTGTCGCCCAGTTTGCGCAGCGCGTCCAACAGGATCTGGTTGTCGCGCGGATGCAGGCCGATGGTCGGCTCGTCCAGCACGTAGCAGACGCCCTGCAGGTTGCTGCCGAGTTGCGCTGCCAGGCGGATACGCTGCGCTTCGCCGCCTGACAGGCTCGGCGCGGCGCGATCCAGGCTCAGGTAGCCCAGCCCAACCTCCTCCAGGAACGACAGGCGGCTGTGGATTTCGGCCACCACGTCGCGGGCGATGTCGGCGTCGCGGCCGGTCAGGTCCAGGCGCTCGACCCAGCGGCGGGTCTGGCTGACCGTCCACTGTGCAATGTCGACGATGGGCTTGTCGGCAAAGGTCACCGCGCGCGCCGTGGGGTTCAGGCGCGTGCCGTGGCAATCCGGGCAGGGCAGGTCGGTCATGCCTTCCGGATCGACTTCCTCCGATGGCAGCGTCTGCTCGCGGCCGCGATCGTCACCGCCAAGCACGGTGTCGTCAAACGCGGCGCGCTGTTCACGCGTGAGCGCCAAGCCGGTACCGACGCAGCTCGCGCACCAGCCGTGCTTGCTGTTGTACGAGAACATGCGCGGGTCCAACTCGGGGTAGCTGGTGCCGCAGGTGGCGCACGCGCGCTTGGTTGAAAACACCTTCACGTTGCCGACGTGCGCCGTGCCGCCGTTGTGCATGGCGTGTTGCAGGCCATCCAGCGGCGCGAGCACGTGCATGATGCCCTTGCCGTATTCCAGCGCCTGCTCCAGCAACGCACGCAGCGCGGCTTCGTTTTCCGGCGAGACAACGATGTCGCCCACGGGCAGTTCCAGCGTGTGCTCGCGGAAGCGGTCCAGGCGCGGCCATGGGTCGACGCTCAGGAATTCGCCGTCGACGCGCAGATGCGTATAGCCGCGCGCTTTGGCCCATTTGGCCAGGTCGGTGTAGACGCCCTTGCGGTTCACGACCAGCGGCGCGAGCAGGCCGATGTGCTGGCCGCGATGATCGCGCATGAGCTGGGCAAAGATCGCCTCCGGGCTTTGCGCCGACACGGGCGTCCCATCGTGGATGCAGTGCTGCACGCCCAGCTTCACGTACAGCAGACGCAGGAAGTGCCACACCTCGGACGTGGTCGCCACCGTGCTCTTGCGGCCGCCGCGCGACAGGCGCTGCTCGATGGCCACGGTGGGCGGAATGCCGTACACGGCATCGACTTCCGGCCGCCCGGCAGGCTGCACGATCGAACGCGCATACGCATTGAGCGATTCGAGATAGCGCCGCTGCCCTTCATGGAAGAGGATGTCGAACGCCAGCGTCGACTTGCCCGAACCCGACACGCCCGTCACCACGTTGAACTTGCCGTGCGGAATATCGACGTTCAGGCCCTTGAGGTTGTGCTCGTGAGCGTGGACGATGCGCACGACGTTTTCGCCCTGGACTTCCGCCAGCGCCGCACGCTTGGCGCGGCGCTCAGCCAGGGCGGTTTGCAGCGGCACGCCTTCGATGGCCTCCGGCTGGCCGACGCTGGCTTCGTATTGCTTGAGCGCTGCGCCCGTGTGCGATGCGGCGCAGCCTTTGACCTGCGCAGGCGTGCCAGCGCAGACCAGCAGGCCACCGGCGTCGCCGCCTTCGGGGCCGAGATCGATGATCCAGTCCGCCGCGCGCACCACGTCGAGGTTGTGTTCGATCACGATCAGCGAATGCCCGGCGTCCAGCAGCTTGCCGAACGCGCGCATCAGCTTGGCGATGTCGTCAAAGTGCAGGCCGGTGGTCGGCTCGTCGAACATGAACAGGCGGCCCGCGTTGGCGGGCACGTCCTGCTTCACGCGCTTGCGGGCGGCCGCCTGGGCAGCCTGTGCGGCTTCGGCCAGGAAGCCCGCCAGCTTCAGGCGTTGCGCCTCGCCGCCGGAGAGCGTCGGTACCGGCTGGCCCAACTTCACGTACTCCAGGCCAACGTCGACGATCGGTTGCAGCACGCGCAGCACGTCGGCGTCATCGGCGAACACGCTGGCGGCTTCGCTCACCGTCAGCTCCAGCACATCGGCCACCGACAATGCACGGCCGGCGCGCGGCAGCTTCACTTCCAGGATTTCGGCGCGATAGCGC
>JAGWNU010000075.1 GCA_028871175.1 Burkholderiaceae bacterium
GCACTTCGCCGAAGACCTCTCGGGCGCCCGACACCCGGGCCGCGCGCACCAGCGTGGCAAACAGGCGCCGGCCGACGCCCTTGCCCTGCCAGGCATCGGCCACCAGCATGGCGAATTCGGCCACGCCGTCTTCGATGACGAACCGGCCATCTGCGATCAGGTCCTCGCCCGTGCCGTCTGGCCGGGCGACGCTGACCACGAGCGCCATATGGCTGATGTAATCGATCTGGGTGTAGGCGCTCAGCATCTCGTCGGAGAGCCGTCCGCCGCCGACCAGGAAGCGCGCATAGCGGGACTCAGACGACAATCCCTCTACCAGCGCGGCCTCCAGCGGCGCGTCTTGCGGCAAAATCGGGCGCACGGTGGCGACGGAGCCGTCATGCATGGTCCAGCGGTCGATCCATTCGGCGGGGTAGCGGTGGATGGTGTACAGCATGGGGATCTCCTCACGCGATGGATCGTGATGCTTGACCGCCAGAACGGGATCGCCGCCTGACTTTTCAATTTGAACTCAGCTTAGCAGAAACCCTGGCTTTTGCAAATAAAGTTAGTGGTCTATCCTTTTTTTCATGAAGACACCCGAGACTCTCTCCACCACGCCGGCGTCCGACCTGGTGCCGTCGATGGATCCGCCCTGTTCCATCGCGGCCGCGGTGTCGATCGTCGGTGAGAAATGGACGCTGCTGGTGTTGCGCGAAGCGTTTTCGGGCGTTACGCGTTTCGATGAGTTCCTGCGCCGCACGGGGTGCTCGTCGGCGATCCTGTCGTCGCGGCTCAAGGCGCTGGTGGCGTACGGCATCCTGCGGCGCGTGCCGTACCAGGAGCCGGGTGACCGCGTACGCGACGCGTACAAGCTGACGCGCGCGGGCGTCGATCTGTTGCCCGCCATCGTGGCGCTGATGCAGTGGGGCGACCGGTATCTCACGCCCGACGGCGAAGGCCCGATCCTGCTGCGCGATCGCGAGAGCGGCACGCCGATTCATGTGGCGCTGGTCAATGCATTGGGCGAGCCGGTCGCGCCCAAGAATTCGATGCGCGAGCCGAACCCGCGTTATGGTCACGGCAACGACCCGGCATCCGCGGCACCCACCCCCGCAGACACGTCTGCGGCCGACGAATAAGTCACAACTTTACACACTCACCAAAACCCCCTATCGTCGCGGATAGATGGGCGAATGCCTGCTGACGGCCGCCTATTAATCCGTTCCTCCGCGCCTGGCCGCCCCCTCTGGCGGCCGCCCTTTCCGACCTCGAGCCGCTCCGCGCCCCGGACCCACGACCGCCATGCCCGATGCCGTGGTACCGCTTTACCACCAGATTTACATCGTCCTGCGCCAGCAGATTCTCGAAGGCAAGTTCGGGGATGGGCCGATGCCGGGCGAGATCGAGCTCGCCCGCCAATTCGGTGCGTCGCGCGTCACGATGCGGCGCGTGTTCGATTACCTCGTCAAGGAAGGGCTGGTGCGCCGGCATCGGGGCATGGGCACCTTCGTGGTCAAGCCCGATGATCCGGCGGCGCAGGGTAGCGCTGGCCAGACGCTGCTGCAGAACATCATCGACGTGGGCGAGCGCACCTCCGCAGTGGTGGTCGAGTTCGAAGATGTGCTGGCGCCGCCCGACGAGGCCAAATGCCTCGAGGTGGCGCCCGGCACGCCAGTCAAGAAGCTCGTGCGCGTGCGCCACCTGGAAGACACGCCCATGGCGCTCATCACCACGTGGCTGCCGCTGGACGTCACCAGCAAGCTCACGCTCGATCGGCTGGCAAACCAGTCGCTGCTGCGGCTGATCGAGGGCTCGGGCGTGCGCATCGACCGCGCGTCGCAAGTGGTCTCGGCCCGCCTGGCGGATGTGGCGACTGCACAGTACCTGGATGTGGCAGTGGGCGCGCCGCTGCTTTCCGTGCAACGGATCGTGCGTGAGATGAGCGGGCGCCCCGTTCAACTGCTGCAGGGCCTGTACCGGCCTGACCGTTACGAATACCGCATGGAGCTCTCGCGTGTTGGGGAGGACCGTGCCCGCCTGTGGATCGACAACGCAGGCCACGATGTGCTGGGCGGCCACAGCGAGGACGTGGAAGACGTGCCAACGCCCGCCGCGGCGGGCCGCATCGAGCACAGCTGACACCACGGACGGCAAGGTTATTGGCCGTCTGCAAGCCCGCTGGAAAGTTGTTAGCATCGCCGCTTCGTTGCGATGCAACAATCTTCCAAAGAGGTTCCCATGTCGGCCTCGCCTGCGTCCCCTGCACCTTCCGCCACCACTGCGCCCGCAGCCACCCACAGTGACACGCAAGGGCTCATCCGCCTGCTGACTGCCGGTGCGGGTATCAGTGTGGCGTGCATCTACCTGAACCACCCGCTGCTCGGTCTGATCAGCCGCGACCTGAACATCGCGCCAAATGCGTTGGGCGTGCTGCCTACGCTCACGGCGGCAGGCTACGCCAGCGGCATCTTCTTCTTCGGGCCGTTGGGCGACCGCTACGACCGCCGCCTCGTGATCCTGTGGAAGGCGGTCCTGCTGACGCTGGCGCTCATCGGCAGCTGCCTGGCACCCAACCTGCCGCTGCTGGCGGCCGCGGGCTTTGCGATCGGGCTGTCGGCCACCATCGCGCAGGACTTCGTGCCGAGCGCCGCCGCCATCAGCACGGACCACAACCGCAATCGCAACATCGGCACGGTAATGACCGGTCTTTTGATCGGCATCGTCAGTTCACGCGTGTTCAGCGGCATCGTGGCAGACCACTTCGGCTGGCGGGCGGCGTTTGGCGTGTCGGCAGTGGCCATCGTCGGGCTGGCTATCGCCGTGCGGGCATCCCATTTTGGCGTGACACCTGCCACGCGGCAGCCGTACTTCACGTTGCTGCGCTCGCTGGGCACGCTGTTCATGCAGCATCCGCGCCTGCGTGCGTCGGCGCTGACACAGGCGTTCATCGGTATCGCGTTCTCGGGATTCTGGTCGACGGTTGCGTTGCATCTGACGCGTTCCCTGGGGCTGTCGACGGGGCAAGCCGGCCTGCTGGGGCTGGCCGGCGCCGCAGGCGCGCTTGGCGCGAGCATTGCGGGCCGGCTGTCGGGTCGCGTGGCGCCGGGCCGCATCGCTGCCGGCGGCGCGCTGCTGATGGCGGTCACGTTTGCCTCGATGGCGATGTTCCCGCAGTCGCTCATCGCCATCGTGATCGGCACCCTGGTGTTCGATGTGGGCGTGCAGGCGGCATTGGTTTCGCATCAGACCATCATCTACGCGCTGGCCCCCGAAGCGCGCAGCCGCATCAATGCGGTGTTCATGACCGCATTGTTCATCGGCATGTCGGTAGGGGCTTACGGTGCAAGCCTGGCGTGGAATGCCGGACGCTGGTCGGGCCTGATGATGTTCTGCGCGTCGGCGTCCCTGGTGGCATTGGGCTTGCGGGCGCTGTTCAACGCGCGGCTAGGCGCACACTGAGCGTGACGCGTGCGGCGGCGCGAGCAACCGCCGTACCCGTTTCTGCGTCGCCTGCGCGCGCCCAGCAACGCGTCATTTCTCCCATCGGGGCAATTACGGGGCGCGGCATTGCCATACATGTCGTTACAATCCTGAGCCTCAGCTTAGGCTGCCCCACAAGAACACTCATACCGAGACGCTCCCATGGATAGCACTGCCACCCCGCACGCAGTCGACCCGCACGACACGCGCCGCCGCATCTTTGCCATCGTCGGCGCCTCGTCGGGCAACCTCGTCGAATGGTTCGACTTCTACGTCTACGCGTTCTGCTCGCTGTACTTCGCGCCGGCCTTCTTCCCCAGCGGCGACAGGACGACGCAGCTCCTGAACACGGCCGGCGTGTTCGCAGCGGGCTTTCTCATGCGGCCGATTGGCGGCTGGCTGTTTGGCCGCATTGCGGACAAGCACGGCCGGCGCGCCGCGATGATGATCTCGGTGCTGATGATGTGCGGTGGCTCGCTCGTGATCGCCGTGGTGCCGACGTATGCGCAGATCGGCGCGCTCGCGCCGTTCATCCTCCTGCTCGCACGCCTGTTCCAGGGCCTGTCGGTGGGCGGCGAGTACGGCACCAGCGCGACCTACATGAGCGAAGTCGCGCTCAAGGGCCGTCGCGGCTTCTTCGCATCGTTCCAGTATGTGACGCTGATCGGCGGTCAACTGTGCGCGCTGCTCGTGCTTGTCGTCCTGCAGCAGTTGCTCACCACGGCCGAGCTGAAGGCTTGGGGCTGGCGCATTCCGTTTGCGGTGGGCGCGCTGACGGCGCTGGTCTCGCTGTACCTGCGCAAGTCGCTGCAGGAAACGCAGACCGTTGCGTCGCGCACCGCCAAGGGCGCCGGCACGATTCGCGGGGCCTGGCAGCACAAGGGCGCATTCCTCCGCGTGATCGGATTTACCGCCGGCGGCTCGCTGATCTTCTACACGTTCACCACGTACATGCAGAAGTACCTCGTCAACACGGCGGGCATGAACACCAAGGTGGCTTCCAACGTGATGACGGCGGCGCTGTTTGTCTACATGGTGCTGCAACCGGTGTTCGGGGCGCTGTCTGACCGCATTGGCCGGCGCACCTCGATGCTGTTCTTTGGCGTGTTGTCGGTGCTCGGCACGGTCCCGCTGATGCATGCGCTGGCCACGGTGTCGAGCCCCTATGCGGCCTTCGGCCTGATCACGGTGGCGCTGGCCATCGTGAGCTTCTACACGTCGATCAGCGGCCTGATCAAGGCCGAGATGTTCCCGCCGGAAGTGCGCGCGATGGGCGTCGGCCTGTCGTATGCGATTGCCAACGCGGTGTTCGGCGGTTCAGCCGAATACGTGGCGCTCTGGTTCAAGAAGGCCGGTACCGAGCCGACGTTCTACTGGTACGTGACTGCGCTGTGCGCGTTGTCGCTGGTGGTGACGTACTTCATGCCGGATCCGAGCAAGGAAGGGTATCTGCGCAACGAGCCGTAACCCGGCCGGGTACCGTGTGCCGATGCGTGGCGCTCCGTTTGCAGCGGAGCGCCGGCGGACGACAAACACGTCGTACCAAAGTCCTGTGCCGACCCCGCCATACAGCGTAGCGTTCGACTGGGCGAACGCGGTGCGTGCGCATATTGCCAGCGACGCGACTGCGATGTACTTCGACTTCATCGTGTTGGGTCTCCTCTTTTGTTGTCGTCCCCGGCCACGCCGGGGTTCATTCAGAACGGCTTGCGGCCGTTCAGTCTCGTGCGACCCTCCTGCGATGACGCGTTGAGCTTCCCAGACTCCGGGAGGTCGGAACGTGTGTGTAGACAAGACGCGCGGCAGTTCTGGGCCAGCCGGTGCGGCCTCGTGCGGACCTCCTCTTGCCTCGTGTCCAGTTTTTGGCAGACGCGTGTGCTCATCTGTCCAGGTCACCTTGGGTGGTACCTGGCACACGCCCCTTCGAGGACAAGGTGATCGCGTCAAGCATGTGGCACAGGTCAAGACAAGCACGCCGCTGAATGCAGTCAGCGTTGTTGGCCAGATGGCACGGGAGGCCGCGTCAGCCGTGGAGCTGGGATGCCACAGGACAGGCCGGCCCCAGCGCCGCATTGGTGCGAAGTCCAACACGCGCCGCCACCAGGAAGCACATGCCCGACATGACTGCCAGCACGTCCGTCCCCAACAGGACGAAGGTCAGCGGCGCCGAGGCTCCCGTTCGGGCAAGCCGATCGCTGAGCAGACCGACGGCGAGATTGCCAAGCGTGATGGCGAACACGTTGATCAGCAGCATGCTGAAGCCGGAAATGGTCGCGCGCATATGCACCGGCACCTGGCTCAGGATGACCGTATTGGTCGGGCCATACAGTGCCAACGGCAGGAAGAAGCCAGCGCACATGCCCACGTAGAACAGGGCCGAACCGGGGGGCGCGAAGCGATAAGCGATCATCAACGGGCCGCAGATGGCGACCAGCAGCACCATGAAACCCACATGTCCGCCAGGCATGCGCCTGGCGAGGCGATCCCCCACCATGCCGCCCGCGACCGACCCCAGGGTGCCGACAATCAGCTGCAGCGCGCCGATGGTCCGCGCGATGGTGGCGGCGTCGAGTCCACGCTCGCGCACCAGCCACAACTGCGTAAATGACAGGCCGGCAAACACCATGTGCACCAGAACAAAACCGACCGTCACCGCCAGCAAGGCCGGATTGGCGCCCAGCACGCGCAGCGCGCCGCGTATCTGGGCCAAGACAGGCGCACCGCGCTGTTGCGTGCCGACATTCCGGGGCGCTTCCTGCACGCAGGCGAGCGATACAGCGATCAGCACGCCCACAACGCCGAGCACCTGAAATGTCGAGCGCCATCCATGCGCGGCCCCAAAGGTGCCCGCCAGCAGGAAGCTGAAACCGATGCCGGCCGGGATGCCCATGAAGAACAGCCCGATCGCGGTGCCACGCTGCTTCTCTGGGAACAACTCGCCCAGCATCGCCACTGCCGCGGGTACCAGCGCAGCCTCGCCGCTGGAGACCAGGAAGCGGGCCGCCGCCATTTGCTCGAAGTTCTGCGCAAAACCGGATGCCGCCGTGCAAGCGCTCCAGACCAGCAACCCGCCCGCAATGACGCGTGTGCGGCTGAAGCGATCCGCCAGCGTACCGAGGAAGACGGCCATCACCCCAAAGCTCAATACCCAGACGGCCCCCACCAGGAAACCGTATTGCGCATTGCTCAGGCCAAGATCGGCAATCGCCTGCGACGAAAAGCCCAGCAGCATGTTGCGATCGATATGCGCCAGCGTATGGATGAACAGCAATGCAGCCAAAGCGATCATGGGGCGTTTCTGAAACATGCTTGTCTCCTGAGATGGCACCGCTTGGGCGGCGTCTTGCTCTTGGGTTTCGCTGCCATGCCAGCCAGATTCCGACCTGGCTCTCTGAACACGCCTGCACCGGCCGATCGGCTCCGGCTAGAACATCCTGCCATTCGGGCTGATGATCTGACCCGCGATGTAATGCCCGTCCGCAGCCAGATAGACGGCAAGCGAGGCGTATTCCTCGGGCGTGCCCAGTCGGCCCAGCGGGACGAGTTGAAAGAGCTGGTTGCGCCTCTCTTCGCCGATACCCTGAAGAAAGGCTTCGAAATGGTCGGTATGCACACCACCCGGAGCGATGGCATTGACGAAGATATTAGCGCCAGCCACCTCGGCTGCCACCGAGCGCGTGAACGCCACGACGGCGCCCTTGGTCGCTGAATAGTGCGGACTGTGGGCGCTCAGCGCCGCCAGCCCCGCAATCGACGCGATATTGATGACCTTGCCGTCGCGCTGCGGCTCCATCCGCTTGAGCGCCTCACGCGTGCAGTAGAAAACGCCGTGCACGTTCACATCCCAGAAGCGATGCCAATCATCGTCGGTCATGCTGCTGGTAAAGCCCAGCGTGTGGCGCGGTTGCGGCGTTGTGAGGTAGGCGTAATGCTGCAGGCGGCGCTGCTCGTCAACCGACTGGGATGGAATCACGGCCGCATTGTTGACGAGGACGTGCACTGTTCCGAAGTGCGCGTCGATCTGTTCAAACATGTTCGCGACGGCCGTGCTCGAGCCCACATTGCAGTGCAAGGCCAGGCATTCGGCGTTGCGGGATTCGATCTCGGCACGGGTCACTTCCAGCGCAGTCGTGTTGATGTCGCAAACGACGAGCTTGGCACCCGCATCGGCGCAGGCCAATGCGATGGCTTTCCCCAAACCGCCAGCCGCCCCTGTCACCACGGCAACCTTCTTATCCAGCTTCATGCGTCATGTCCCGAACAAACCGTCACTGGCGGGCATCCCGTTGCGGCAACGTCCACCAGCGTCAACACACCAAAGCGGGCGCGCCACCATGGTGCGCCCGCCGCTTGCTGCGCTCTCAGGCGGCCAGTTGGAAGCCGCGCTGCCCCGGCTTGCGATTGGGCTCATAACCCACGGCCGCAAGCGTCTCGTCGATGCCGTTGTAGTGCTCGCCGATCTTGTAGATGCGGCGGGCGTCCGTGCCGCTCGCCACATCGCGATGCAGTTCGCGTGCGATGCGCACCATCTGTTCGACCTGCTGCACCGACGTCATGCGCTCGCCCTTCTTGCCCCACAGATTGTCCTCGATGCCAACGCGTACATGCAGGCCCATGGCGATGGCCATGGTATTGAGCGGCAGCACGTGGCGCATCAGGCTTTCGATCGTGAGCACCGCACCTTGCGGACAGCGGTTGATGAACTCCATCATGTTGCGCGGGTTGGGGCCGTCCGCGCCCCCGCCGATGGCGACCCAGTTCAGCACGACGGGGCCGGTGTAGTGACCGCGGCGGATCAGGCGCTCGACGGTCTCGAGCTGCCCTACATCGGCCAGCATGAAGTGCGGCTGGATGCCGCTCGCCTGCAGTCGCTTGAGGTGCTCCTCGACAAAGGTCGGGCCCGACGGAATCCACATCTCCTTGTAGGCCTGGAAATAGGCGGGCTCGGCCATCGAGGTGCCGGCGCAATCGTCGTGCGTCAGCAGCTCGGTCACATTCATCTGGTTGGTGTTGATGGCAATCGTCACCTGGTCGGGCCTCGGCGACAGCTCGGCCAGCATGTGGCGCGTGTCATCGCTGAGCCATTTGGCCGCAGCGCCCTCGTCTTCCGGCGCGAATGAGATCGAGCCCCCCACCTGCAGCACCATGTTCGGCACGGCTTCGCGCAGGCGCGTCAGCATTTCGTTGAACTTCGACAGACGCTTGCTGCCCTTGCCGTCTTCCTCGCGCACGTGCACGTGCAGCACGGTCGCGCCGGCGTTGTAGCAATCCACCGCTTTCTGGATTTGCGCGTCCATCGAGACGGCGATGTCGTCGGAGTCGCTCGGAAGGAATTGCGGCCCGAACGGCGCCACCTGAATCACCAATGGCTCCTGGTTCTCGGGCAGCATCGAATCGTCAAAGAATTGCATGTGTGTCTCCTTTCGGTATCAGTTCGCCCCGAGGCTTATTCCACGGTGGCGGTCGTGTTCTCGCGGGCGGCAAGTTCTTCCAGCAGGATGGGCGCGCCCAGGCTCATGCTGTGAATGCCGAGCACCGACACGGCCTGCAGCACCGCCGTGATCTCTTCTTTGGTGGCACCCAGTTCAAGCGCCTTGCGGATGTGGCGACGCACGCCGGGCGCGTACATGTGCGTGCACGACGCATCGACGGCAATGGCAAGGAATTCCAGCGTTTTCGGATCAAGCACGCGATGCGGCATGACTCCCATGGCCATGAATTTTTCAGTCCATGCCGGGTCAAGTTCTGCAAAGGGCTCCCAGTTGGGATTCCAGTTGCCGGTGGCGCGCATGCTGTCGCAGACCGGGGTTGCGGATGGGTCAATCGGGGTGTTTGTCGTCATTGCGAAGTTCCTTGCCAGAGCTGTCACGCTCGGTTCTGCAGCACATTGGGGGTGTCTGGATTCTAGGTATCGCCCGCTTTTTCTGATTGACCTTACGGGACATTTTGTTAACATCTCGGGACACTATGGGAAGACCCTAATGCCTTACCTTGTCCGCAGCGCCAGCCTGACCGGATACGCCGAAGCCGCCCGCGCGGGCGGGCTGGACCCGTTCCGCATGCTGGCGGAGGTGGGGCTTCCGGCGGACAGCCTGTCTGATGTCGACCTCAAGATTCCGGCCGACAAGGTGGGCAGGCTGCTTGAGCTGTCTGCCCAGCGCAGCGGCATCGAAACATTTGGCCTGCGGATGGCGGAGACACGGCGCGCGTCGAACCTCGGTCCATTGATCCTCCTCGTGCGTGACGAGCCGACGCTGCGCCAGGCATTGCAGGCGATGGCGCGCTACGGCCATCTGCACAACGAGGCGATCTTTCTTCACGTCGAAGAAGAAGACGGCATTGCGGTCATCCGTGACGAGGTGCTGGCCAGCGACGTTGGATCGCTCAAGCAGGCAACCGAGCTGGTTGTAGGGGTGCTGTTCCGGCTACTGCGCTTCTTCCTTGGTGATGAGTGGCACCCCAAGGCCATCTTCTTTGCGCATGGCGCGCCGAAAGACCGCTCCGTGCATACCCGGGTCTTTGGCTCAAACGTGGAGTTCGGCCATGCGTTCAGCGGCATTGTCTGTAATGCCAGCGACCTGGACCTGCCGCTGCCCTCGGCTGATCCCGTCATGGCACGCTACGTTCGCCGCTACCTGAATGATCTTGACCCGGAGGGCGGCAAGCGGATGTCGGACGAGGTCCGCCAGATGGTGATCATGCTGCTACCGTCCGGCCGTGCCACGGTCGACCATATCGCGCGGCATCTGGGTGTCAACCGACGCACCATTCATCGTCATCTCACGCAGGAAGGCACCACGTTTTCATCGATTCTCGACGCCGTGCGCAGCGAGCTTGCCGTGCGCTACCTGGACCAGGGTGAGCGCCAATGCGCCGAGATCTCGGGCTTTTTGGGCTTCTCGGAGCCGAGTGCGTTCACACGGTGGTTCAGGGGAACGTTCGGATGCAGCCCGACGCAGTTCAAGGTGTCGAAAGCCAGCGCGTTTGACAAAGGCATGATCAGCCGAAGCCATGCGGGCGATCAGAAGAAAAAGACGCGGCGATCGCGTCTTTCGTGACGTCGTTGGCGTCAGGGCTTCCTTTTCCGCTCGAGGGCGAAGCGGGGCGGGGCGGGGCGGGGCGAATATCCATGCCCTGCGGTCTGGTCTCGAGGTTGACGCCTCCGCGGCTGCTGCGTTTGAAGGTTGCACGCTGGTGCGCGCATCATTGCGCGCTGGCGCAGCGGTCGAGTGTGGCGAACCTCCGCCATGGAAAGCCAGAGGCTGCACTGATGTGCTTTTGACGGCGAAAGGCATCCGCTTGCGCTGCAGCCCAGGAAATCATCAACGTGTTCCCTGGCTACAGACTTTCTGATGCGTCGTTAAGCGTCGTTTTTTTCAGTCCGGCACCACCGCCGTCACCTCGATTTCCACCTTCGCGCGGTCTTCCACCAGCGCGGCCACTTCCACTGCCGTCATCGCAATGCTGAAGCTGCCGATCAGTTCGCGGAACGCCTGGCCGATCTCGGGATAGGCCGCCACGTAGGCCTTCTTGTCGGTCACGTACCACGTCATGCGCACGATGTGCTCGGGCTTGGCGTCGCCGGCGGCCAGCACCTCGACGATGTTCTGCAGCGCCTGGCGGACCTGACCGGCCAGGTCATCCGTGTGGAACACGCCCTGCGCATCCCAGCCGATCATGCCGGCCACGAACACCATGCGCCCGCGTGCGGACACACCGTTGGCATAGCCCTTCGGACGCGGCCAGTTGGGAGGGAGGAGTACTTCCATGATGCAAATCCTTCTAGTTCGATTGCGACTGTTGAACGCTCGCCTCGATCGCCTGCCGCACATCGGGCGGCACCGCGATCGCGCGATGCGTATTGAGATCAGTAAACACCAGCACCTGCTGTGACTGCACGCGCTGTTCATTGCCCGCCCAGCAATCGAGCGCCAGCGTGAGCGACGCATTGCCCAGCCGCTCCAGCTTCAACTTGAACTGCACATCGTCGCCGATGCGGCTGATGGCGCTGAACTCGCAGTGCAGCTTGACGATGGGCAGGCCAATGCGGCGCGGGCCCAGCAACTGCGCATACGAAACGCCCAGGCCGTCGGTAAACCAGTCTTCGACCAGGCCATTGAACAGCACGAGGTACTGCGGAAAGTAGACGATGCCGGCCGGGTCACAGTGTGCAAAGCGGATGCGGGCGGCACGCTCGAAGTGGTAGTCACTCATGATTTGTCGTGTTCGCGCAGGCGGTAGCGCAGCAGCTTGCCGACTTCACTGCGCGGCAGGCTCGTACGGAACTCGATGGCGCGCGGATACTTGTACGGGGCCACGGTCTGCTTCACAAAGTCCTGCAGCGTCTTGACCATCTCCGGCCCCGCCGCGTGGCCGGGGTGCAATACAACGAAGGCCTTGACGATCTGCCCGCGCTCTTCATCGGGCTCGCCGATCACGCCGCACTCGGCCACGGCCGGATGCTGCATCAGCGCGTCTTCCACCTCGGGCGCGGCGATGTTGTAGCCGGACGAGATAATCATGTCATCGGTGCGCGAGTGGTAGTGGAAGTAGCCTTCCTCATCCATCACGTACGCATCCCCCGTGAGGTTCCAGCCGTTGCGCACGTAGGCGCTCTGACGGTCATCGGCCAGGTAGCGGCAGCCGGTCGGGCCTTGCACCGCCAGGCGGCCCACCGTGCCCGGCGGCACAGGGTTGCCTGCGTCATCCACGACTTGTGCGACATAGCCGGGGACGGCCTTGCCGGTGGCGCCTGGGCGCACGTCGGCATCGGCAGCGGAGATGAAGATATGCAGCATCTCGGTCGCGCCAATGCCGTCAATCAGCTCGATGCCGGTGGCGTTCTTCCACAGCGTGCGCGTGGCCACCGGCAGTGCCTCGCCTGCCGACACACAGCGGCGCAGCGGCGTGGCGCGAAGCTCGTCTCCGCGCGCCGCGATGTTGCGGTACGTGGTCGGGGCGGTAAACAACACCGTCGCGCCAAACGTGCGGATGCCATCGACCAGATCGTTCGGCGATGCCTTTTCCAGCAGCACCGTCGATGCACCCACGCTCATCGGAAACAGCAGCAGGCCGCCGAGCCCGAACGTGAACGCCATCGGCGGGCTGCCGATGAAGATGTCGTCCGCGCGCGGCTGCAGCACGTGCGGCGGCCAGCACGCGCAAATGGCGAGGATGTCCCGATGAAAATGCATCGTCGCTTTCGGCACGCCCGTCGTGCCCGACGTGAAGGCGAGCAGGCATGTGTCGTCCGCCGCTGTAACGACGTTGCTGAAGATGGCCGGCTGGCGCGCCATGGCCGCCTCCAGCCCTTCCGGCCTGTCATCGTGAAAACGCAGCATCTGCACGGGCTTGGCCGCTTGCGCCACCGCATCGCGCAGGTCGTCGACGAGCCGCGCATCGCAAAGCGCGAAGCCAATCTCGCCCTTGCCCAGAATCTGCCCCAGCTCTTTGGCGCGCAGCAGCGGCATGGTGGTCACCGCAATCGCACCCACTTTCATCACGGCAAACCAGCAGGCGACGAGCATCGGGCTGTTGGGCGAGCGCAGCAGCACGCGGTTGCCCGGCACGACGCCCATCTCATTGACCAGCACGTTGGCGATGCGGTTGGCGTGCGCCTGCAGGTCGGCGTACGTCCAGCGGATGCCGGGCGCCTGGATGCAAAGGCGGCCGCCCTCGCCCGCGGCAACACGGCGGTCGAGCAGTTCGGTGGCGCAGTTGAGCTGCGGTGGAAACTGCAGCGCTGGCAGGTCGAAGCGATACACCGGTTGCAGCTCCGCCGGCGGCAGCCGGTCGCGGGCGAAGGTGTCGATATGGGCGCTGGGCATCGAGGACTCTCCGTCTCTGGCGTGGACGTGGCGTATTCAGGACTTGGCGGGCGCCGCCGCACGCAGCAGTTCGCGCGCAATGATGAGTTGCTGCACTTCCGTCGCGCCTTCGTAGATCCGCAGCGAGCGGATCTCGCGGTACAGGCGCTCGACAGGCTGCTCGCTCACCACGCCCAGGCCACCCCATATCTGCACGGCGGCGTCGATCACCTGCTGCGCGTTCTCGGTGGCGGTCAACTTGGCCATGGCGGCTTCGCGCGTCACGTTGCGGCCCTGGTCGCGCTGCCACGCCGCGCGGTACGTCAGCAGCGCGGCACTGTCGATGGCGGTGGCCATTTGTGCGAGCTTGGCCTGCGTGAGCTGGAAATCGGCCAGCACGCCGCTGAACATCTTGCGGGTGGTGGCGCGCGCCAGCGCTTCGTCCAGCGCGCGGCGCGCAAAGCCCAGCGCGGCAGCCGCCACCGACGTGCGGAACACATCGAGCGTGCGCATCGCCACCTTGAAGCCCTCGCCCGCCGCGCCCACGCGCTGGCTGGCCGGAATGCGGCAGTTGGTAAAGCGCAGGCGCGCGAGCGGGTGCGGTGCAATCACGTTGATGCGCTCTGCAATCTCAAAGCCCGGCGTACCGGCTTCGACGATGAACGCGCTGATGCCGCGCGAGCCCGGCGCCTCGCCGGTGCGGGCAAACACGACGTAGAAGTCGGCGATGCCACCATTGGAAATCCACGTCTTCTCGCCGTCGAGCACATAGTCGTTGCCGTCTTCACGCGCGGCGCAGGCCATGGCGGCCACATCGGAGCCGGCGTCGGGTTCGGACAGCGCAAATGCAGAGATGGCCTCGCCACGCGCCACTTTCGTCAGATAGCGCTCGCGCTGCTCGGGCGTACCGTGCAACGAGATGGCGCCCGACCCCAGCCCCTGCATCGCAAAGGCAAAGTCGGCCAGGCCGGAATGGCGCGCCAGCGTCTCGCGGATCAGGCAGATGGCGCGCGTGTCGATGGTCTCGGCCGCGCCGCCGTGTGCCGTGCCGCCCACTGCATGACGCAGCCAGCCACCCTGGCCGAGCAGCTTCACCAACGCACGGCATTCGGCATCCACATCCGGGCCGTGGTCGTGCGGGATGTGCTTCGTGGCCCAGGCGTCGAGTTCGGCTTCGAGCTGGCGGTGCTTGTCTTCAAAGAAGGGCCATTGCAGATAGTCTTTGTCGCTCATCTCAGTTCCCCTCGAAGACCGGCTTCTGCTTGGCGACAAACGCGTGATACGCCCGCGAGAAATCTTCGGTCAGCATGCAGATGGCCTGTGCCTGCGCCTCAGCCTCGATGGCCTGCTCGATCGTCATCGTCCATTCCTGATGCAGCATCGTCTTGGTGATGCCGTTGGCGAAAGTCGGGCCGGCGGCCAGGTCGGCAGCCAGGGCTTGCGCTTGGCTCAGCACCTCGGCCGGTTCGCACAGGCGGTTGAAGAAGCCCCAGCGCTCGCCCTCTTCGCCACTCATCGAACGCCCTGTGTAGAGCAGTTCGCTCGCGCGGCCCTGGCCGATGATGCGCGGCAGGATCGCGCAAGCGCCCATGTCGCAGCCGGCCAGGCCGACGCGATTGAAGAGGAACGCCGTCTT
>JAGWNU010000076.1 GCA_028871175.1 Burkholderiaceae bacterium
CCTTGTCGGCCAAGCTGCGCAGGTAGCGCAGCATTTCGTGCTCGGAGTGGTGTGCGTTGAACACCGGGTGCGTCAGGTACGCGCTCTGGCGCACCAGCGATGCCGGATACGCATCGGCCACGCCCGCTTCGGTCTGGTCGAAGTCCGGCGCGGCGGCGTGGGCGGCGTGCGCGAAGACTTCCCACAGCGCCACGACATCGGCGCGCGTGACCGTCTCGTCCAGCGAGATGCCCAGGCGGGTGTCGTCGATCTGGCGCAGGTTGATGCCGTGCGCCTGCGCGGCGATGTGCAGGTTGGCGGTGCGCGCGCCGGTGGCGACGGTCAGCGTGTCGAAGAAGGCGTCGGCTTGCAGCGTGTAGCCGATCGCGCGCAGGCCGGCGGCCAGCGTGGCGGTCAGGCGGTGCACGCGCTGGGCGATGCGCTTCAGGCCTTGCGGGCCGTGGTAGACGGCGTACATCGATGCCATCACGCCCAGCAGCACCTGCGCGGTACAGATGTTCGAGGTGGCCTTCTCGCGGCGGATGTGCTGCTCGCGCGTCTGCAGGGCGAGGCGGTAGGCCGGGTTGCCCTGCGCATCGATCGTCACGCCGACCAGGCGGCCCGGCATCGAGCGCTTGAACGCATCGCGCACGGCCATGTAGCCGGCGTGCGGGCCGCCGAAACCGAACGGCACGCCAAAGCGCTGCGTGTTGCCGATCACCACGTCGGCGCCCCATTCGCCCGGCGCAGCCAGCAGCGTGAGCGCCAGCAGGTCGGCGGCGGCAACCACCAGACCGCCGGCGGCGTGCACGGCATCGGTCAGCGCCCGGTACGTCGCCAGATCGCCCAGGAGCGCACCGTTGGCGCCCGGGTATTGCAGCAGCACGCCGAACGCGTCGTGCTTGGCAGCGTCGGCCGCCGGGCCGGTCACCACCTGCACGCCGATCGGCTCGGCGCGCGTGCGAATGACTTCCAGCGTTTGCGGCAGCACGTCGTCGGCCACGAAGAACACGGTCGACTTCGACTTGCCGATGCGCTGCAGCAGCGTCATGGCTTCAGCAGCGGCGGTCGCTTCGTCCAGCATCGACGCATTGGCGATGTCCATGGCCGTCAGGTCGATCACCATCTGCTGGAAATTCAGCATCGCTTCCAGGCGGCCCTGCGAGATTTCCGGCTGATACGGCGTGTAGGCCGTGTACCAGGCCGGGTTCTCGAGGATGTTGCGCAGGATGACGCCCGGCGTGTGCGTGCCGTAGTAGCCCTGGCCGATCAGGCTCTTGACCACGCGGTTCTGCCCGGCGATGCCGCGCAGCTTGGCGAGCGCCGCTTCTTCGGTCAGCGGCTGCGTGAATTCACCCAGCGGCATGCCGTCCTGGCGGCGGATGGCGGGCGGGATCACGGCGTCGATCAGCTTGGCGCGGCTATCAAAACCAAGTGCAGCAAGCATCTGCGCTTGCTCTTCCGGCGACGGGCCGATGTGGCGGTGCGCGAAGGCGTCGCACGCCTCCAGGGCGGCGAGGGTGGGGCGTTCGGCAGCAAGCGCCGAGGAAGCGGGGTGCGGAGCGTTCATGGCAAGGGCTCGAAAATCAGGCAAAGCGCCGATGTGCGGGTCAGGCACATCGGCTTCGGTGACCGGCTTAGCCGATCTTGGCGGCGTACTGCTCGGCCGACATCAGCGCGTTCACATCGTCGGCGTTGGTCGGCTTGATCTTGAACAGCCAGGCGTCGTAGGCGCCGGCGTTGACCGACTCGGGCGCACCCGCGGCGTCGGCGTTGTTGGCGATGATCTCGCCCGAGACGGGGGCGTAGATGTCGGAGGCGGCCTTGACCGATTCGACCACGGCAATCGCCTCGTCCTTGGCGACGGCGCGACCAGCGTCCGGCAGCTCCAGGAAGACGATGTCGCCCAGCGCGTCCTGCGCGAAGTCGGTGATGCCGATGGTCAGCGTGCCGTCGGCTTCAACGCGGATCCACTCGTCGTGTTCGGTGTACTTCAGATCGGCGGGGACGTTGCTCATGAAAGGTTTCTCCGGAAGATGGGTATTGGGGATGCAGATTCGGTGTTCAGCTGACCAGCGCCTTGCCATTGCGCACGAACGGCAGTTTAACCACAGTCGCGGTCAACTTGCGGTCGCGAATTTCGACCTGCACGTCGGTGCCGATGGCCACGTCCTTGGGCAGGCGCGCCAGTGCGACGGAGAGCGACAGGCTCGGGCTGAACGTGCCGCTGGTGATCTCGCCGTCACCGGCAGCGGTGATGACCTTCTGGTGGGCGCGCAGCACGCCGCCCTTGTCGCGCAGGATCAGGCCGACGAACTGTTCGCGCTGGCCGCCGGCTTGCAGCGCGGCCTTGCCGGTGAAGTCGCGTTCGCTTTGCAGGTCGACCGTCCAGGCGAGGCCGGCGTCGAGCGGCGACACGTGCTCGTCCATGTCCTGCCCGTAGAGGTTCATGCCGGCTTCCAGGCGCAGCGTGTCGCGCGCGCCCAGGCCCGCCGGGCGCACGCCGGCCTGCAGCAGGCGCTCCCAGACGCCAGCGATCTGCGAGGCCGGGACGACGAGTTCGAAACCGTCTTCACCGGTGTAGCCGGTGCGGGCCACCATGATCTCGCCCACGTTTTCCACGGTGACGAAGCCCGCGTTGAACGGCTTAAGCGCATCGCCCACGGCCTGCGTGCCGGGCAGCGCGGCGTAGGTCTTGGCACGCGCGTTCGGGCCCTGCACGGCCAGGATGCCCAGCGGCTCGGCGCCCGCGTTGTTGTCGGAGCGGCGCGGCGTGATGGTCACGTCGGTGCCGGCGGCCGCGTTCTGCGCGACGATCCATTCCAGGTCCGTCGGAGCGGTGCCGGCGTTGACCACCAGGCGGAACCAGTCTTCGCGGAAGAAGTAGACGATCAGGTCGTCGATCACGCCGCCCTTGGGGTTCAGCATGCAGCTGTAGAGCGCCTTGCCGGGCGTCTGCAGCTTGTCGACGTTGTTGGCGAGCAGCCCACGCAGGAAGTCGCGCACGCGCGCGCCGGTGAGGTCGACCACGCACATGTGCGAGACGTCGAAGATGCCGGCGTCCTGGCGCACGGCGTGGTGCTCTTCGATCTGGGAGCCGTAGTTGACGGGCATGTCCCAGCCGCCAAAGTCGACCATGCGGGCGCCCAGCGAGCGGTGGATGGCATTGAGCGGCGTGTGTTGGAGCGTCATGGAATCTCTCGGCTGAGCGCGCCGCCGTGGCTTGGGCGCGGCGCATGGATCGGGAACCAGAAAAGCAAAAAGGCCACCCGCGCAGCCTGCTCCCTCATGGTGACGCCATGAAGATGAACAAGCTGCGCAGATGGCCCCTCTGTCCTTGGTACCTGAGAGATTGCGAACCGGGGCGCATAGCGGTGCGCGCCGTTCGTGAGCCCCTTCGGTGGGCGCCCGCAGTGATCGTGCGGCGCCAGCTCTCCAGAGTGCGGTCGGACGCATGTCCGCCGATCCGCCCGGTCCTGGATGCCTGAGAGTTTTCGGGTGCTACCCCTTCGGCGGCGCCTTGCCGTATACGGCGGGCACGCTCTCCCGGATGGATGGCGCGAATGTACGGAAGGGGGATGGGATTGTCAATTGGGGGGGATTCGGCGGCTTTTGAGAGGAGGGCCGGTTTTATGCTTTGGGTCCATCCCCCTTTCGTTCCCTGCCGGGACCGACTCACTTTTCTTTGTCTTGCCAAAGAAAAGTAAGCAAAAGAAAGGCGCGCCCGAGATGGCGAAAGCCTCCTTGAATTTTCGTAACCGGGCGGAGGCGGGGAAAACTCGCCGCGCTCAGACAGTTCCCCGCCTTTTTTTCCGCCCGCTTACGAAAATTGAAGGCGCCATCAAGGGCAGGTACGTCAAAGGCCAAATGCCAAAGACAACGGCCACACCCTCGGGGCGCTGGCGGGATCGCCAAGCTCCAGGGGTGTGGCCGGAGTGCGGGTGTTGGCGGGTCGTGCTCTGGCTTACTTGCCGATCTGGCGGCTGACCTGGTTTTCCTGCTGGTTCAGCGTCCGCTGCTCCTGCTTGGTGATGCCGCCGCCATTCTGAGCCGCCATGTCGCGCTCTTCCTGGCGAATCTGGTGGTCTTCCCGGTGCAGCTGGCGCGCCTGGCCCTTGGTGATCTCGCCTTCCTTCACTTCGTTGTGGATGCGCCTGTTCTGGTTGGCAAGGCGGTGGTTGACCTCGGCGCGGCGCGGGTGGTCTTTTTGCCACTGCGTTTGGGCGAAGGCGCCGGTGGTGGCAGACAGGGCGACGGCGGTAACGGCCAGGGCTTTAACAATGCGGTGCATGGTGGTTTCTCCGGTGGGCGGCCGACCGATTCAGCCGCTGTCCCGTCCATAACGGCGGGCCGCGCCCGGCCGCTTACGGGGTTCGTGTAACGGCGCGTAAGCGGTGTAACGCCGGTGCGAAAAGCGGGGGGGGGGGCGCAAACGCATTCGGTGCAGTGTCGAGCACGTCCGTGGGTCCCCACGCGGGTGGCGCGGCACCGGCCCGATCGATGCAAAGACGCCGTGCTACCATCGCCCTCCGCTGTCGTTCCCGCCTGCTTTTTCTTCTGCCTGTTCCCCATGTCTTCCGGTCTCGCCCACGGGCTCAATGCTGCGCAATCCGAAGGTGTGCATTACCTCGACGGCCCCTGCCTGGTGCTGGCCGGGGCAGGCTCCGGCAAGACGCGCGTGATCACGCAGAAGATCGCGCACCTGATCCTGGACAAGGGCTTCGAGCCCAAGCACATCGCGGCCGTTACGTTTACCAACAAGGCGGCCAAGGAAATGCAGGAGCGTGTGGCCAAGCTGATGGACGGCAAGACACGCGAAGACGGCAAGCGCATTCCCATCAAGCAGTTGACGGTGTGTACCTTCCACTCGCTGGGCGTGCAGATCCTGCGGGCTGAGGCCGAGCATGTCGGCCTCAAGCCGCGTTTCTCGATCATGGATTCGGACGATTGCTTCGGCATGATCCAGGAGCAGCTGGCGACGACCGACAAGCAGTTGATCCGCCGCGTGCAGAGCACGATCTCGCTGTGGAAGAACGGTCTCGTCGACCCGGACACCGCGATTGCCGAGGCGCTCGCCAACAACAACGTCGATGACCACCAGGCGGCGCTCGTCTACCGCAACTACGTTGCGACGCTGCATGCGTATCAGGCGGTGGACTTTGACGACCTGATCCGCATTCCTGCCGAGCTGTTCGCTCGCAATGAAGAGGTGCGGCTGAAGTGGCAGAACCGCCTGCGCTACTTCCTCGTCGATGAATACCAGGACACCAACGCCTGCCAGTACCAGCTGCTGAAGCTGCTGGCGGGTGGTTCGCACCTGCGGGCGCCGGCCTTCACGGCGGTGGGCGACGACGATCAGGCCATCTACGGTTGGCGCGGCGCCACGCTCGACAACCTCAAGCTGCTGCAGACGGATTTCCCGAACCTGAAGGTCATCAAGCTGGAGCAGAACTACCGCTCCACGGTGCGCATCCTGAACGCGGCCAACGCCGTGATCGCGCAGAACCCGAAGCTGTTCGAGAAGACGCTGTGGAGCGAGCACGGCATGGGCGACGCCATCAACGTGACGAGCGCCAATGACGAAGAGCACGAAGCCGAGAGCGTGGTCTTCAAACTCTCTGCCCACAAGTTCGAGCGTCGCGCGCAGTTTCGCGATTACGCGATCCTGTATCGCGGCAACTTCCAGGCGCGCCTGTTCGAGCAGATCCTGCGCCGCGAGCGCATTCCGTATGTGCTCTCGGGCGGGCAGAGCTTTTTCGACAAGGCCGAGATCAAGGACCTGTGCGCCTACCTGCGGCTGATTGCCAATGCGGATGACGATCCTGCGTTCATCCGCGCCATCACCACGCCCAAGCGCGGCGTGGGCAATGCGACGCTCGAAACGCTGGGTTCGTTCGCGGGGCAGGCCAAGGTGTCGCTGTTCGAGGCGGCGATGATGGGCGGTATCGAGGCGCAGCTCGCGCCGCGCCAGCTGGAGCCGCTGCGGGTGTTCTGCGAATTCATCGTGCGCTTGTCCGACCGCGCTGCGAAGGAGCCGGCCGCCACGCTGCTCGACGAGATGATGGAAGGCATCCACTACGAGGCCTACCTGTACGACACCTACGACGAGCGCCAGGCGCAGAACAAGTGGACCAACGTGCTGGAGTTCCTCGACTGGCTCAAGCGCAAGGGCACCAAGCCCGAGAAGGACGATGACGAAGAGGCCACCGGTTTCGATAACGCCGATGGCCTGATGGACACTGGCAAGAACCTGCTGGAACTCACGCAGACCATCGCGCTGATCAGCATGCTCGAAGGCAAGGAAGAGGACCCGGATGCGGTGCGCCTGTCCACGCTGCATGCGAGCAAGGGGCTGGAGTATCCGCACGTGTTCCTGGTGGGCGTGGAGGAAGGCATCCTCCCGCATTGCCGCGAAGACGACGACCTGACCGACGAGAAGATCGAAGAAGAGCGGCGGCTGATGTATGTGGGCATTACGCGGGCGCAGCGCAGCCTGCATATCAGCTGGTGCAAGAAGCGCAAGCGTGCGCGCGAGACGGTGGTGTGTGAGCCGTCGCGCTATATCGCCGAGATGAAGCTTGGCGAAGACGCGGGGCCGACGCCGGAGGACACCATGCCGGCGATGTCGCCGAAGGACCGGCTGGGCGCCCTGAAGGGCCTGCTGGCGTCGAAGAAGTCCGTTGCCTGATGCACCAGGATTGGCCGGACGCCGTATTCCTGTCTAAAGTGACGCTCACGAAGAACCGCCCAGGAGCGCACATGAAGCTGACCCCGACATCTTTGCTGCCCGCCGTATTCGCGACGTTGTGCTGCGTTGCAGGTGCCGCGCCAGCGGCTGCCCCGGGCGCGGCGTTGAGCGCCGACGACATCAAGATGTTTCCCAAGGCTCCCGACGGCCAGAAGCGCGTCGTCATTTCATTGCCGGCCACCGCGCACGAAGACGACATCCGCGTCGAACTCATCGTCGGCAAGACCATGCGCGTGGACTGCAACCGCCACTGGTTCATGGGCAACCTGAACCAGGAGACCGTGCAGGGCTGGGGCTATGGGTATTACCGGCTCGCTGGCGCCAAGGGGCCTGCTGCCACCATGATGGCGTGCCCCGGCCAGGCGGAACGCGAAGCGTTCGTGCCCGTGCAAGGCGAGGGCTACCTGCTGCGATACAACAGCCGCCTGCCGCTGGTGGTCTACGTCCCGCAGGCGTTCGAGGTGCGCTACCGGCTGTGGCACGCCTCGACGGACGTCCAGTCGGGCCGCGAGCAATAGCGTCACGGCGAGCGGCGCGTATGCCGCGTCGGCCTGCCTAGTTGCCGCTGCCTTGGATGTAGTTCAGATCCACGAAGTCGCTGCCGCGATTGCCGCGCGTGAAATCGAGCGTGAAGCCGCCGAGGTCGATGCGTGTCCGCAGCGCTCGCCGCAACTCCGCGCCCGCAACCTTGCCGCCTGCCGCGTTCATCGCCTGCACGAGATAGGTTGCCGCGATGTAGCCCGACAGCGTTGCGGCCGATGGCGGTTCATCCAGAAACTGTTTCATGCGCGCCATGTGCTCGCGTGCGATCTTCGTGCCGGCGCTGGCAGGGTTTGGCACGGTCTGCGCGAGCAACATGCCACCGCTGTAGCCTGCGCCGAGGATCTCGCGTGCCACCTGTGGGTTCACCGACGACAGCCCGACCAGAAAGCCATACCAGCCGTGCTGCGCCAGCGCGCGGCCCACGGTCGAGTAGGCGAGGGTGTCGCCCGCGACGATGACGGCGGTCGGCTTGGTCGGGGCGATGCGCGCGGCGAGTCCGCCCGGGTCGTCCGCCAGTGTGTATACCTCGAGCGTCTCCGCCGCGTCGCCTTTGCCTGTTGCGGCGGCGGCCAGGGTCTCACGCAGATGCGCACCGACTTGCGGGTCGAAGCCCGCGGTGGTGACGAGCGCAATGCGCCGCATGCCGAACTGGCGCAGCCGGTTGTGTGCCGCGACGATCTCGTGGTCGTCATCCGGGCGGATGAACCAGACGTTGTCGGAGTGCGACGTCGCCCCCGACAGCGGTGCCAGCAGCGGGACGTTACGCCGGGCAATGTCCGGTGAGGCGGCCAGCGCAGGCAGCAATCGCTCGCTCACGCCGAAGAGCACCTCCGCGTGATCGCGCTCGATCATGTCGACTGCTTGCGGCACGGCCGCGGTCTGGTCGACCTCGCGCCTCACCAGGGTGATACGCCTGCCCTTGATGCCGCCACCCTGGTTGGCGGCGTCGAAAGCCACCTTGGCTCCAGCCATGAAATCGCGTGCGTAATCGGCCTGCGCGCCGCCCCGCTCCAGCAGTTGACCGACGACAAACGCGGCGTCGCCTTGCGCATGCGCGGGCAACGTCACAACGGCGGCCGCGCAGGCCAGGGCGCACGCGTAGCGGCGTGCGAGTGTCTGCCACATGGTGCTTCCCCCAAAGGTCGAACCGAGCGCACGCGTTGTTGTTATCTGCAGACAGCGCAGGCGTGCGCGGATCGGCGATGTTAGATAGGGAAGCGTGACAGATCGGTGAAGTTCGACCCCTCCCATGGGAGGGGGAGACGCGTTTGAACACCCTTTGCGCCACGTTGATACACATCAACGCGCGGCGATGGGGCCGGGCATAGCATGAGCCATCGCCCTCGCAATCCACGCCCCATGTTCCCCTTTGCCCAACCGGCTGCCGCGGATCCGGCTGCCGCTGACACCGCCTTCCGCTGGTCTGCGCCGCAAGTGCGCGCGCTGGCCCAACGCTTCGACACGCACGGCCCGCGCTATACGTCGTACCCCACGGCGGATCGCTTCCACAATGGCTTCGGCAACGCTGATTACCTCGATGCGTTGCACCGCCGCGCCGCCATTGCGCCGGCCTTGCACGCACCGCTGTCGCTGTACATGCACCTGCCGTTCTGCGCCAACCTTTGCTACTACTGCGGCTGCAACAAGGTCATCACGAAAGACCATTCGCGCAGCGCCCGGTATATCCGCGCGCTCGCCCACGAAATGGCGATGGTGGCCCGGCATGTCGGACCGCTGCGCCGCGTCACGCAACTGCACTGGGGTGGCGGCACGCCCACGTTCCTTGCCCACGACGAAATGCGCGCCGTCATGGCCGCCGCGCGCGAACACTTCAGCCTGGCAGCGGACGCGGAAATCTCCGTCGAACTGGATCCGCGCCACGCAGATGACGCCACGCTCGAGGTGTTGGCCGAGATCGGCTTCAATCGCGCGAGTCTCGGCATCCAGGATTTCGATCCCGACGTGCAGCGTGCCGTCCATCGGATTCAGAGCGTGGAAGATACGCGCCGCGTGGTCGATACCGCCCGCCGCCTTGGCTTCGAGTCGATCAGCTTCGACCTGATCTACGGCCTGCCGTATCAGCGCACCGAGACGTTCAACGCCACGCTCGATCGCGTGCTGGAGATGGCGCCTGACCGGCTGTCCGTCTACAGCTATGCGCACATGCCGCATCTGTTCAAGGCGCAGCGCCGCATCGATCCGCTCACCCTGCCGACCGCCGACGACAAGCTCGACCTGCTGGGCATGACGGTGGAACGCCTCGTGTCGGCGGGCTATGTCTACATCGGCATGGACCACTTCGCGCGGCCGGATGATGCGCTGGCCATTGCGCAACGGGAAGGGCGGCTGCAGCGCAATTTCCAGGGTTACTCCACGCACGCCGACTGCGACCTGCTGGCCTTCGGCGTCTCCGCCATCAGCCGCGTGGGCGATGTGTATGCGCAGAACGAAAAGGATCTCGATGCGTACTATGCGCGTGTCGATACCAACGAGCTGCCCGTTCTGCGGGGCCTGTCGCTGACGCCGGACGACCACGTGCGCCGCGCATTGATCGGCGAGCTGATGTGTGGGTTCGAGCTGGACATGCGCGCGTTCGGGGCGCGGCACGGCATCGACTTCAAGCGTACTTTCGCTGACGAGCTGAAGGCGCTCGCACCGCTGGAGGAGGGTGGGCTGGTGAAGGTGGGCGACGAGCGCATCGTCATCACGCCACAAGGCCGGCTGCTGGTGCGGCGCATCGCCATGGTGTTCGACGCGCATCTGCGTGCCGGCGGCACCGAGCGCGCGGTCGAAGCCGAGGGCAAGCCCATCAGCTTCGTGCCGCGCTACTCCAAGGTGGTGTAGCCGGCCGTCCTATGCCGACACGGGCTCGGGCTGCTGCGCGGCCATGGCCGGCAGCGTGCCGGTCGCCGTCTGGGGCCAGATTTCCGCCAGGCGCAGCAGGTTCGTTGAACCGGCCTGACCGAACGGCATGCCCGCCGTGATGGCGATCTGATCGCCCGGCACGGCAAAGCCCTCGCGCGCGGCGGCACGGCAGGCTGCATCCACCATTTCATCCACGCTCGCCACATCGGCGCTGACGGTGCTGTGCACGCCCCAGGCAATCGCCAGGCGACGGGCGGTGTCCAGGCGCGGCGTGATGCTGACGATGGGCGCCAGCGGCCGCTCGCGTGCGGCGCGCAGGCTCGTCTTGCCGCTGGACGTGTACGTGACGGTGGCCACCGCGCCCAGGATGTGCGTCACGTCGCGCAGCGCCGCGCAGATGGCGTCCTGGCGCGTGGGCAGCGGTGCCAGGTGTTGCGCGTCGATCAGGTTGCGGTACAGCGGGTCGCGCTCCGTCTCGGCAATGATGCGGTTCATGATGCTGACCGCCGACACCGGATGCTTGCCGCTGGCCGACTCGGCCGACAGCATGACGGCATCGGTGCCGTCGTACACGGCGCTGGCCACATCGGAAGCCTCGGCACGCGTTGGAACGGGCGCCTCGATCATCGATTCCAGCATCTGCGTGGCCACGACCACCGGCTTGCCGTGCTGGCGCGCCATGCGCAGGATGCGCTTCTGCACGCCGGGCACGCGCTCGGGCGGCAGCTCCACACCCAGGTCGCCGCGCGCCACCATCAGCGCATCGGAGGCCTGCACGATGTCTTCCAGATGCAGCAGCGCGGCGGGCTTTTCGATCTTGGAGAGCAGCCCAGCCCGGTCGCCGATGATCTCGCGCGCGGCGATCACATCTTCGGCGCGCTGCACGAATGACAGCGCAATCCAGTCCACGCCCAACGACAGCGCGAAGTCCAGATCGCGCAGGTCTTTCTCGGTGAGCGCCGGAATGGGGATCACGGCGTCCGGTACGTTCACGCCCTTGCGGTCCGACAGCGGGCCGCCATCGACCACACGCGTGACGATGGCCGTCGGGTCGGCGGCTTCCACCGCCAGGCGGATCTTGCCGTCATCGAGCAACAGCGATTGCCCCGGCGCGGCAGCCGCGTACAGCTCCGGATGCGGCAGATGCACACGCGTGACATCCCCCGGCGTCGGGTCGCGGTCGAGCACAAAGCGATCGCCGTTCTTGAGCACGACACGGCCGTCGGCGAACGTGCCGATGCGCAGCTTCGGGCCCTGCATGTCAGCGAGGATGCCGATCGGGCGGCCGGTCTCGGCCTCCACCGCGCGCACGGTGTCGTAGCGCTTGCGGTGGTCTTCGTGCGAGCCGTGGCTGAAGTTCAGGCGGAAGACGTCCGCGCCGGCGTCGAAGAGGGCGCGGATGGTGTCTTTGTCGCTGCTGGCGGGGCCGAGGGTGGCGAGGATTTTGGTGTTGCGGAAGCGGCGCACTTTGTTGCTCCGGGTGGGGTTGTTTGTTTGCTTGGTTGGGCCTTGGCGGTCCACTCCCTTTTCACCCCCTGCCGGGGGCGACTCACTTTCTTTGTCTTGCCAAAGAAAGTAAGCAAAGAAAGGCGCGCCCGAGATGGCGACCCCTTCCTTGAATTTGTGTAACCGGGCGGAGACGGGGAAAACTCGCTGCGCTCAAACAGTTCCCCGTCTTTGTTCCGCCCGCTTACACAAATTCAAGGCGCCATCTAGGGCAGGGTACGGCCACACAATCTGTGTGCTGTCCTAGTTGGCTCCGTTTGTTGCTGTGTTGCTCGCCTTGCTTCGCGTTGTGCTGCTGGTTCCTACTGCACTCGTGATCGACGGTTTGGCCCTTGACGTTCCTGCCCTAGATGGCGCCTTGAATTTCTGTTGCAGGGAGGAAAAAGAGGGGAGGCTGTTTGAGCGAAGCGAGTTTTTCCCTTCCCCTCCCTGCGACATAAATTCAAGGAGTCTTTCGCCATCTCGGGCGCGCCTTTCTTTTGCTTACTTTTCTTTGGCAAGACAAAGAAAAGTGAGTCAGCCCCGGCAGGGGATGAAACAAGGGATGAACCACAAACATCAATCAATCCATCCCCCCAATCCAACATCAGCCAGTAATCAAAACCGCCCGAAAATCATTCACATTCGTCCGCGTAGGCCCAGTCACAATCAAATCGCCCAACGCATCAAAAAACCCATACCCATCGTTGTTGTCGAGCAACTGCTTCGGCTTCAACCCAAGCGCTTCAGCACGCGCCAAACTATCCGGCGTCAACATCGCACCCGCGTTGTCTTCCGAGCCATCAATGCCATCGGTATCGCAGGCAATTGCGTACACACCGGGCAGGCCATCCAACGCCACACCCAGGGCTAACAGGAACTCGGCATTGCGCCCACCGCGGCCGTTGCCGCGCACGGTCACCGTGGTTTCACCACCCGACAGAATCACGCACGGTTTGGTGAACGGCTGGTTGCGCGCCACGATCTGCCGCACGATGCCGGCGTGCACTTCGGCCACATCGCGCGCTTCGCCTTCAATGCTGTCCGACAGGATGTGCGCGTCGTAACCGAGCGCGCGTGCCTGTGCTGCGGCGGCTTCCAGCGCGTGCTGCGCTGTCGCAATGACATGGCTGCGATGGCCTTCGAAACGTGCATCGCCGGGCTTGGGTGTTTCGCCCGCGCCGGTTTCCAGATGACGGCGCACCGCTTCGGGCACGTCGATGCCGTATTTGTCGATCACGGCCAGGGCATCCGCGCACGTGGTGGCGTCGGGCAGCGTCGGGCCGCTGGCGATGAGCGTCGGGTCATCGCCGGGAATATCGGAGATCAGCAGCGTCTCCACGCGCGCCGGTGCGCACGCCAGCGCCAAGCGCCCGCCCTTGATCGACGACAGATGCTTGCGCACGCAGTTCATCTCGCCGATGCTCGCGCCGCTTTTGAGCAGCGCACGGTTGACGGACTGCTTGTCGGCCAGCGTCAAGCCTTCGGCCGGTGCAGCCAGCAGGGCCGAGCCACCGCCCGAGATCAGGCACAGGACGAGGTCGTCTTTCGTCAAACCTTCGAGCAGGCCGACCATGCGTTGCGCGGCACGTTGGCCGGCGGCATCGGGCACGGGGTGCGAGGCTTCCACCACTTCAATGCGGCCTTGCGTGCCGGGAGCGCGGCCGTGCTCGTAACGCGTGACGACCAGGCCAGACAGCTCGCCCTTCCAGTGCTGCTCCACCGCCTCGGCCATCGCCGCTGCGCCCTTGCCCGCACCGATGACGATGGTGCGGCCACGCGGCGGTTCGGGCAGGAATGCAGGCAGGCATTGCGCAGCGCTGACCGCAGCCACCGCGGTATCAAACAGGCCGTGCAGCAACGCGCGCGGCGACGGATTGGGCAAGGCGGCGCGCAGGGCGGCCTGGGCAGACTGGTCGTGGTGCATGGCAGAAGGCGGGGAGACAGCAAAAAGAACTGCCGCCGCCCGAAGGCTGCGACAGTGCACACAACTTAGGCACGCATTCAGGCGATGTCGTGGTTCGACATGATCTCGATCGCGCGGCACAGCGCCGAGTGGTCTTGCTTGCCCATGCCGTTAGCGGCGCAGGTGTTGAACAGCTCCTGCGCGGTGGCCGTGTTCGGCAGCGCCACGCCCAGAACCTTCGCGCCTTGCAGTGCCAGGTTCAAATCCTTCTGGTGCAGCTCGATGCGGAAGCCCGGGTCGAACGTACGCTTGACCATGCGCTCGCCGTGCACTTCGAGAATGCGCGAAGCAGCGAAACCGCCCATCAGTGCCTGACGCACCTTTGCGGGGTCGGCGCCGGCCTTCGATGCGAACAGCAGCGCTTCCGACACGGCCTGGATGTTCAGCGCCACGATGATCTGGTTGGCCACCTTGGTGGTCTGGCCGTCGCCATTGCCGCCGACCAGCGTGATGTTCTTGCCCATCAGGTTGAACAGCGGAGCCACGCGATCGAACGCAGCCTGCTCACCGCCCACCATGATCGTCAGCGATGCGGCCTTCGCGCCCACTTCGCCGCCCGACACCGGAGCGTCCAGGTACTGCGCGCCGGTCTTGTTGATGCGGACAGCAAAGTCCTTCGTCGCGATCGGCGAGATCGAGCTCATGTCGACGACGATCTTGTTGGCAGCAGCGTCCTTGCCGGCATCCTTCAGCGCCTTGGCCACGCCCTTCTCGCTGAACAGCACGGCTTCAACGTGGGGGGTGTCCGGCACCATGATGAAGATGATGTCGGCGCGCTTGGCGACTTCCTCGGCGCTCGTGCAGACCGTCACGCCGGCTTCCACCAGCGCGGCCGGGGCCGGGTTGACGTCGTGCACGAACAGCGTGTGGCCGGCGGCGCGCAGGTGGCCTGCCATGGGGGCGCCCATGATGCCGAGGCCGATGAAACCGAGGTTGAGATTGTTTGCCATGGTGAGGGATCTCCTTGGTTTGATGTTGGTGGTTTGCTTGTTTGAACCTTGGTGGTTCATCTCCCTTTCACCCCCTGCCGGGGGCGACTCACTTTCTTTGTCTTGCCAAAGAAAGTAAGCAAAGAAAGGCGCGCCCGAGATGGCGACCCCTTCCTTGAATTTGTGTAACCGGGCGGAGACGGGGAAA
>JAGWNU010000077.1 GCA_028871175.1 Burkholderiaceae bacterium
GGCGGATTCTGCGACAATCCCCGCATGAACGCTTCCGCATCTCTCTTTCCGGACGCGCCCGCCCACATGCCGCTGGCCGAGCGCCTTCGCCCGCATTCTGTCGACGAAGTGATCGGCCAGCAGCATCTGCTGGGGCCGGGCAAGCCGTTGCGCGTGGCCTTTGCTTCTGGCGAGCCGCATTCGATGATCCTCTGGGGCCCGCCCGGCGTTGGAAAGACCACGCTGGCCCGATTGATGGCCGACGCGTTTGATGCGGAATTCATCGCGCTGTCGGCCGTGCTCTCCGGGGTGAAGGACATTCGCGAGGCCGTCGAGCGCGCAGAGCAATTCCGCGCCAATGGCCGCCGCACGCTCGTGTTCGTCGACGAAGTTCATCGCTTCAATAAAAGCCAGCAAGACGCATTTCTACCGCACGTGGAAAGCGGGCTGTTCACCTTCATCGGCGCGACGACGGAGAACCCCTCGTTCGAGGTGAACGGTGCATTGCTCTCGCGTGCCGCGGTGTATGTGCTCAAGAGCCTGTCTGACGATGAGCTCAAGCAGTTGGCCGAACGGGCGCGCCAGGAGCTGGGCGGATTGGATTGGGCGCCCGCCGCAGTCGACGCCATCGTCGCCTCCGCCGATGGCGATGGCCGCAAGCTGCTCAACAACATTGAAATCGTCACGCGCGCCGCGCGTTCGCAGGCTGAGGGCGATGCGGTTCCGGTGGTCGACGAGGCGCTGTTGGCATCGGCGTTGTCGGAAAACCTGCGCCGCTTCGACAAGGGCGGTGACGCCTTCTACGACCAGATCAGTGCGCTGCATAAGTCCGTGCGTGGGTCCGATCCGGACGGCGCGCTTTACTGGTTCTGCCGCATGCTCGACGGTGGCGCCGACCCGCGCTATCTCGCACGCCGCATCGTGCGCATGGCGTGGGAAGACATTGGGCTGGCTGATCCGCGTGCCGGGCGCATCACGCTCGACGCGGCGGAAACGTACGAGCGTCTGGGCTCACCGGAAGGCGAGCTGGCGCTGGCCCAGGCCGTCATCTACCTGGCCATCGCACCGAAGTCGAATGCCGGCTACAACGCTTACAACGCCGCGCGCGCCTTCGTCAGCCAGGACAAGTCGCGCAACGTGCCCGTGCACCTGCGCAATGCGCCGACCAAGCTGATGAAAGAACTCGGCTACGGCCACGCCTACCGCTACGCGCATGACGAGCCCGAGGCCTACGCCGCCGGCGAAACCTACTTCCCCGACGATCTGCCCCCGCAGAACTGGTACGTGCCGACGCCGCGTGGCCTGGAAGGCAAGATCGGTGAGAAGCTGCGGCACCTCCGCGAACTGGATGCGCAGTGGCGTGCCGAGCAGGACAAATCCGCTCGCAACAAATAATCCCGACGGGCCGGTACGATAAAATCGACGTTTCCGATCGTTCAGATCGCTCGCCATCTTCGGTTTCTTTTTTCCCACCATGCTTGATATCCAACTGCTGCGCAAAGACATCGACGCCGTCGCCGCGCGCCTCAAAGATCGTGGCTACGTCCTCGACGTGGCCGGCTTTGCCGCGCTTGAAGCGGAGCGCAAGGCCATCCAGACCCGCACCGAAGAGCTGCAGGCCCGCCGCAACAGCCTGTCCAAGCAGATCGGCATGCTCAAGGGCAAGGGCGAGGATGCATCTGGCGTGATGGCCGAGGTGTCGGGCATCGGCGACGAGCTGAAGGCGTCTGCCGCGCAACTCGACGTGGTGCAGGCCAAGTTGCAGGACCTGATGCTGTCGATCCCGAACCTGCCGCACGAAAGCGTGCCGGCCGGCCGCGATGAAACGCAGAACGTGGAAGTGCGCCGCGAAGGCGCGCCGCGCGCATTCGACTTTCCGGTGAAGGACCACGTGGACCTGGGCGCCGCATTGGGGCTGGATTTTGACGCGGGCGCCAAGCTGTCGGGTGCGCGATTCACTGTCCTGAAAGGGCAGGTGGCGCGTCTGCATCGTGCGCTCGCGCAGTTCATGCTCGACACGCATACGCTGGAGCACGGCTACACCGAGGCGTACGTGCCGTACATCGTCAACGCCGCGTCGATGCGTGGCACCGGCCAGTTGCCGAAGTTCGAGGAAGACCTGTTCCGCGTGCCGCGCAAGATGGGGCACAGCGCAGAAGGGGAAGAAGGCGAGCGCGTCGAGAACTTCTACCTGATCCCGACCGCAGAGGTGCCGCTCACAAACCTCGTGCGCGATGAGATCGTTGCTGCGGACGCCTTGCCGATGATGTTTGCGGCGCATTCGCCGTGCTTCCGTTCGGAGGCCGGTTCGTACGGCAAGGACACGCGCGGCATGATCCGCCAGCACCAGTTCGACAAGGTCGAGATGGTGCAGATCGTGCAGCCCGAAGCCTCGGCCGCCGCGCTGGACGCCATGACCAACTGCGCCGAGAACATCCTGCGCAAGCTGGAACTGCCGTTCCGCACCGTCGTACTGTGCACGGGCGACATGGGCTTCGGCAGCACGAAGACGTACGACATCGAGGTGTGGATCCCGGCGCAGAACACCTACCGCGAGATCAGCTCATGCTCGAACATGGGCGACTTCCAGGCGCGCCGCATGCAAGCGCGTTTCCGCAACGCGCAGGGCAAGCCGGAGCTGGTGCACACGCTCAACGGCTCGGGCCTCGCCGTGGGCCGTACGCTGGTGGCCGTGCTGGAGAACTACCAGAACGCGGATGGCTCGGTCACGGTGCCGACGGTACTGCGCCCGTATCTGGGCGGCCAGGAAGTGCTGAAACCGGCAGTTTGATGAGTTATGCCGACCTCCTTGATCTGGCCGGAAAAACTTTGTTATACTCGCGGTTTCGCGATTCAGCGACCCAGTTACCGGAGAGGTGGCAGAGTGGTCGAATGTACCTGACTCGAAATCAGGCGTACCGGCGACGGTACCGTGGGTTCGAATCCCACCCTCTCCGCCAGCAGTGAACAAAAGCCCCGCAAGTCTTTGACCTTGCGGGGCTTTTGCTTTTGGGTCCGCCAAGCGTTTATCGGCCCCTGACCGGCCCGCTGGAAACGCTTGCCACCTGTCAAATCCTTGGGGAGCCGACGCTGCCACCTATGACGACACAGGCTTTGCGGGCACACTCGGATTTCGGCCACCAGGTACCCTCCGGCCGGACGATTACACCTTCACGCAAAGCCACCATGGATAGCAGAAACGACCGCCAGAAATTCTTCTACCTGCTGCTGTTCGCCGTCACCATCGGGCTCGGCTGGATCCTGTCGCCTTTCGTCGGCGCGGTCTTCTGGGGCGCTATCCTGGCGATCCTGTTCCAGCCCGTGCAGCGCTGGCTCGCGGCCCGATTCGGCAAGCGGCGCAATCTGGCCGCGCTCGTGACGTTGACCCTGATCGTTCTCATCGTGATTCTGCCGCTCGTATTCGTTGCGGCGACCATCGTGCAGGAAATCGCGATTGCCTATCAGGAGATCCAGCGGGCGCAGCTCAATTACGCACAGTATTTCCAGAAGGCCTTTGAGGCGCTGCCGGCGTCGATCCAGCATTTGCTGGCGCAGTCCGGCCTGGCGGATATCGCGGGGGCCCAGAAGAAGCTGACGGAAGGCGCCGCGCAGATCAGCCAGTTTGCCGCCGCCAAGGCGCTCAGCATCGGCCAGAACACGTTCCAGTTCGTCGTCGGCTTTGGCGTGATGCTGTACATGGTCTTCTTCCTGCTGCGCGACGGCGGCGAGATCGGCAGCCACGTGCGCCGTGCGCTGCCGCTCGACGAGGACCACAAGCAGTTGCTGCTGACGAAATTTACGACCGTCGTGCGTGCAACCGTGAAGGGGAACATTGCGGTGGCAATGGTGCAGGGCGCGCTCGGCGGGTTGATTTTCTGGGTGCTCGGGATCGATGGCGTGGTGCTGTGGGGCGCGCTGATGGCGTTTCTGTCGCTGCTGCCCGCCATTGGCGCGAGCATCGTGTGGGTGCCGGTCGCGATCTACTTCCTGATGGTAGGCGCGCTTTGGAAGTGCGTGATCCTGGTTGCGTTCTGCGTTGGCGTGATCGGGCTGGTCGACAACCTGTTGCGTCCGCTCCTCGTCGGCAAGGACACCAAGATGCCCGACTGGGTCGTGCTGGTGTCGACGCTCGGCGGCATGCAGCTCTTCGGGATCACCGGCTTTGTCATCGGGCCGCTCGTCGCTGCGCTGTTCATGGCGAGCTGGGACATCTTCGTGCGCGCAAGCGAGGCCGAATGACGACGCGGCCGCCCAGCGCATCGGGAGGCCCTCGGCGGCGGTGCTACTCCGCTTGCGTCAGCACTGCCAGATTGCCTTCTCCGAAGCCGTGATGGCCGCGCCGCTGCACGATCTCGAAGAAGATCTCGCCGGTGTGGCGCTTGATGAAGGTTTGCAGGAACAGCTTGGGCACGCCGTCGACGATCTCGCCGTCGACGAGAATCCCGTAGCGGCGCAGCGCTTCGAGGTCGAGCCCGTGGCCGGGCAGGCGGGCGTCGATGGTGTCGTAATAGCGCGGCGGCGGTTCGACGAAGGCGATGCCGTTGGCAGCCAGGGCGGCCGCGGTGTGCAGGATGTCGTCGGTCGCCAGGGCGATGTGCTGTACGCCCTCGCCGGGGTGGTCCGGCAGGTAGGCATGCATGAGGTGCGCGCGATGCGTGCCCTCCTCGTACAGCGGAATGCGAATCGTGCCGCAGGACGATACCATCACGCGTGAGTCAGGCGCCACGTGCCAGTTGGCATGCAGTTCATGAATCTCGCTGAAGCCGAGCTGGTTGCGGTAGAAATCGATCCAGTCCTGCAGCCGGCCGGCGCCGACGGTCTGCGTGAGGTGGTCGACGCGCGCCAGCCCCACGCCCGTGTGATGCCAGTCTTCGTGCGCAGTGGCTGGGTCCAGCGGCCGGAAATCGATGTCGTAGATGGAGATATCCCCCAGGCCGCCCCGGGCGCCGTGCTTGCCGCGCCAGCGATCGACAAAGTACAGGTGCGTATTGCCGACGCCCTGGATCACGGGAATCACCAGTTCGCTCGGGCCGATGGGCTCGCCCTCGACGGGCCAGGCGCCCAGTTCGACGGCGCGGTTGTACGCATGCTGTGCGTCATCCACCCGGATGCCGATGGCGCAGATGCCCACGCCGTATTCCTCGGCCCAGCGGTGGGCGAAGGAGTCGGCCTCTGCATTGACGAGGAAGTTCATGTCAGCTTGCCGGTACAGGGTGACGTCCTTGCTGACGTGGCGCGCGATGGCCTTGAAGCCCAGCGAGCGGAACATGCGGTCCAGCGCGGCCGGCTCCTGCGAGGCGAACTCGATGAACTCCAGGCCGGCGGTCTTGAACGGCAGGTCGGCATTGCGGCCCATGTGCGAACTCCTGTGACTCAAACGAAGAATGGGAACACGCGTTTTGTACCATGGCCGGGGGTACCGGAGGGAGGCTTCGCTCGGCGCGCCTGCGGCGGCTAGGCGGACCGGAGTCTTGGCAGCAGCAGGAAGGCGATGGACGCCAGGGCACTCCCGGCGATCATCATCGGTACCACCATCGGCCAGGCGCCGTGGCTGTGTGCAGCGTCGTCGAACGCTGCGGCAGTCTGCCCCAGACAGAAGGCGGCCAGCATCATGATGAAGCCCGACCATGACACCGCCCGCCCCGCCAGGTGCGGCAGATCTGATCGGAACGGTGCAGTACGACTGGATGCGACATCTCGACACCAGCGGCAAGCGCCTGACCACCGCAGGCATGCTCGACTACGCCTTCAGCAAGCGCACCGATGTGTATGCCGAGGTGGACTACACGCACCTGCAAGGCGCGTGGATCGCGCTCAACAGTGCCCCCACGTTCAACAACTCGGGCAATACGTATGGCAACAACGCGCGGCTGGGCGTGATGCTGGGCGTGCGTCACAAGTTCTGAGGCAGGCAAGCCGTGACGGACGGCGCAGCAGGGCTGTCTGTGCCGTCACGAAACGGGCTCCGGGAGCGCATCGCCCCCGGGGCCTTTCTGCTTTAAGGCAGGTCAGAACGCATGCTTGAGGCCGATGCCGGCCAGCACGGTCTTCGCACCCGCTGCAGTACCGCCTGCAACGATGGAGGTCTTCAGGCTTTCCAGCGGGTCGGCCGTGCCCACGGCGCCGGCATCCACGTACACCAGTTGCGCGTACAGCGTCGTGCGCTTGGAGAAGGCGTAGTCGTTGCTCAGCACGATCGATTTGGTCGAGCTGTCATGTGCGCTGCTTTCGTACTTGCTGTAGTACCCGGCGAGCGTGGCGGTGTTGCTCGCGCTCCATTTGTAGTCGAGCCCCGCGCCGATCGACTTGACGTCGGAAACGCGCGCACCGCTGGGAGCGTTGTTGGTCACGCCGATGTAGTTGAGCTTGCCCGTGAACGCGCCAAACGGTACCGCAACGCCGGCACTCCACAGCCTGCTGAGGGTCTCGCCCGTGCCACTGTCGGCGGTCGACTGATAACCCAGGCCGACCACTACCGGGCCCGTGTAGGTGGCGCCCAGTGAGATCTCATTGCCCTTCTTGAAGCTGCCCGCCGCTTCGCCAAGCGAGTACGCCACGCCGAGCCACACCGGACCGACGTTGTTGGAATACTGCAGCGTGTTGGCGGTGAACACGCCCACGTCGTTGCCCGGGTTAGTGCCGGCGCCCATGGCGTTGCCCGGCGCGGACAACTGGTTGTAGGCCCAGCCGTACAGATTCGAGAACTGTTCCTTGAAGCCGCGAGCCTCGGTGCCGATGGTGCCGAGCAGCGCAGGGCTGTATTGACGGCCGAGCGTGATCGCCCCCCAGTTGCCGCTGAGTCCCACGTTCGCTTGCCGGCGGAAGAGTTCCGAGCTGAAACCGGGGCCCGTGGTGAGCGTGCCCGTGTCGCTGCTGTAATGACCTTCGAGGTTGAACGTGGCCTTCAATCCGCCGCCGAGGTCCTCGACACCCCTGAGCCCCCAGATGCTCGGGCTGATGCCGCCGGAATGCAGCTCCGTCACGCTGCCGGCGTTGTCCGCCCCGCGGTTCCGGTATTGCAGTCCGGCATCGACCGTACCGTAGAGGGTGACCGACGATTGCGCCAGGGCGCTCCCTGCGGCGCAGCCCAGGGTGGCGGCCAGGAACACGCCTCGAAGGTGTTTGCTTTGCATGCTGTCTCCGTATTGTCTTTGTGTCATCGGTCCGGCCGATGTGGCCCGGACCGGTTTGAGGTGAACGCCAGGCACGCGATCCGTGCCCCAGCGCCGGGCGGGGGATCGCAAATTGCATACCATCGTGCTGGCGTCTGTTTGCAACACGTTGCAAGGCGTTGCGCCGCTTTGAGCAACGTTTGCCCATGGTCGATCCGGCGTGGGTGGTGTGGTGTCGCGAGACAGTGCATGCAACACCTGTCCCGCTGCGTGTTCAGCCGTGGAGCAGGGCGCGGCGGGCGGCGCGTTACAGCAGCGGGGCGCGGTTCATCCAGCGGTCTTCCAGTTCGCGCCAGGCGCGCGCCACGTTCAGCGCATGCCGGGGATGGAAGTTGCGCCAATCGCGATACGCATCGCCGGGCACGTAGTCGAGCGCGTGTGCGGCGTCCCCGCCCGCCTCGATGGCCTGGGCAATCGACGTGTTGAGTGCGTCGAGATAGGCCAGCGTTGGGTGCAACGTCTGTGCTGGCGTGCCAATGGCTGTCGCGACGACAAGGTCGGCCGGCAATTGCACCAGCGACCGCAACGCCTGTCGCCAACCGGGTAGCGAACCCTCCTGCAGATCGGGCACCCGTTTCCGGTAGGCCAGGCCCCCTGCGCACAGCACGCGCCGTTGCGGCGCGTAAAGCACGGTGTCGGAAGCGCTGTGCGCAGCCGCGTGGATGTGGACCTGCCAGGCGGTCTTGCCGGTATGCAGCCAGTCGCCGTCGCGCAGGGCGGGCTCGGGGATCACGATCTCTGTGCCGCGCATGGCGGACTCGCCCAGCAGGCGCGTCAGTCTCGCCAGGCAGGTCTCGCAGCGCTGCTGCATCAGGCTGGCAGTGGCTGCCGAAGCGAGGAAGGCCGGACGCGGCTGCAACCGTGCGAAGGCAGCGTTGGCCAGCACATGCTCGGGGTGCGCGTGGGTGTTGACCACCCAGCGGATCGGCTCGGCGGTGAGGTGACGGATGGCGGCGATGAGCCGATCGCCCCATCGCAGGTGCGGACCGGGGTCGACCACCAGCACGCCATTGCCGGTGAGGTGCACCAGCGTCGGTACGACCTGGCCCGCGTTGGCGCGTGCTGCTTCGGCGTTATCCGCGCGTGCCGCGTACAGGCCATCCTGCAGGCGCAGAAGCGTGACGCGCACGGGCTCGGCGACCGCGTTCAATGCAGGCTGCATCGTCATCGCAAGCATGAGGCGCATCCACTGTCGCCGGGCAGGGGGTTCGGCCATGTCACCGTCACCGGGCCAGCGCCGCGCTCTCGTAGCCCGGATAGAAGCGCGTCACGTTGCGCACGTACTCGGTGGGCATGCCGCCCCACCGGGCAAACTCCGGCGCCACGGGCATCGCCAACACCTCGGCCAGGTCGCGACCGTCTTCCGCCGCGCGACGCAGACGCGCATCCAGCCAGCGCAGATACGCGCGCGTTTGCGCAATGGCATCCGCCTTGCCGAGCGCAGGGCCGTGGCTCGGGATCAGCACCCGCACGCCGCGCTCGGCGACGATGCGCTCGAGTGTGTCAAGACTCGCAAGCCAATGCTGGAGATCGGCATGTGGCGTCGTGGGAATGCGATCGCGAAAGGCAAGCCCCCCCGCAAACATCACGCCGCTGGTGCGGTCCACGAGCACGAGATCGTCGCCAGTGTGGCCTTCGAGACGGATGAGTTCGATGCGATGGCGCCCGAAGCTGCGCTGCCCAGGTGCGAGCGGCTGCGTGGGCGGCGTCGATACCGTGTCCTTCATCCAGTCGCCGCAGATGCGGTAGAGGTTGTCGGCGTAGGCTGCGCCCTCCCGTTGTGCGCCAAGGATGGTGCCTGGCAGCGCCTGCACGCCGATATCCGCGTAGGCCTGGTTGCCGAAGAAGTAGTCCGGATGCAGGTTCAGGTTGAAGACCCAGCGCACCGGCGCCGACGTGACCGTGCCGATGGCGCGCCGCTGTTGCTCGCCGTACAGCGCGGAGGGGCCCGTGTTGATCACGAGCACGCCGTCGCCGGTATCGATGAACCCCGTGTTGATGATGTTGCAGCCGTTGGCGGCCGCGAAATCGGCATTGGCGCCTTCGAGCACCCAGACGTCGGGTGCCACCCGGTGTGGCGTGAGGTGGTAGTCGAGGCCCTGCGCCCGCACCGGGAGCGCCAGCATCAGCAGACTCAGCAGGATGCCCAGTGCTCGGGTCATGGCGTCACCTGTGCACGGATGCGGTTGCCGTTGTTGTCGGCGCCCACCACGGAGATGCCCCGCCCCGCAGGCCCGTCGAGGTCGAAGGAGAAGATCGGGTTTTCTGCCACGGGCTCGTGCAACGCGAGCCGCAGCATGGGCTGGCGGTGGCCGTCCAGCAGTTCCAGTCTTTCAATATGGAACGAAGGAATGCCAGCGACCAGGCCGGTGTCCATCGGATGCATGACGCGCAGGCGGATGCGGCTGCCCGTGCCGTTGAAGTCCGGAAACACCCGCGATTCGACGCGGTTCAGCGTCGTGCTCCACGTCGCGTTCTTGCGGGTTGCGCCGGGCAGCGTGCAGCCCCCGCCGGTTGCGTCCACCATCAGCGTGGCCACGTGCCAGATACCGTCCTGCGTGCGCGCCGCGATGCGCACGGGCGATGCCTCCTGCAGCTTGAACCGGAACGACAGCGCGGGGCGTACCGTCTTCGGCTCGAACTCCAGCACCTGTCGGATCGGGTTCCGGTCCACTGCGACGACGATGCGCTCGACCTTGCCGAGCGCCGACGCGTCAAACGCAATCGGCACCTGCATGGCGTCTTCCGCAAACGCGGGGCCGGTCACCCGGATCCGGTTGTCGAACGTGGCAGGTGCGTCCTGCAGGATTTCCTGATGCACCGCAGGCCACAGCGGTGAACCGGCGGGGTCCACGTTTGCCTGGGCCCATCCCGGCCGGGGCAGGCAGGCAAGGACCAGCGCGGCAACGGCACAGCCGCGCGCGACGGCGAGGGCATTCGAATGGGCCGGTCTCATCGGGTGTTTTGGTGGGTCTGGAGAACTGGCGCCACTGCGAAATGCGTGCCATGCGGCATGACCCCATGCACCTGTGTGCGGCCCGCCGGAGCGTTGCGCTTTGGAACAGCCAGTGTTGCATTCTGGAGCAATCAACCGGCCGTGCGAGGCCGCAGAGCCGATGCCGCGCACGTGGAGCGCACGCGGTCAGGCATGGCCCGCCTTTTGCAGAGTCTGAGCGGACACAGCGTCGACCAGAACGCTGACGTCATCACTCATACATCAGGAGACAACCCATGCGTTACGCTCATCCCGGCACGCCCGGCGCCATCGTTTCGTTCAAGCCGCGCTACGGCAACTTCATCGGCGGCGAATTCGTTGCGCCGGTCAAGGGCCAGTACTTCACCAACACCACGCCGGTGACGGGTGAGGTGATCGCCGAGTTTCCGCGCTCGACCGCTGAAGACATCGACCGCGCGCTCGACGCCGCGCACGCTGCCGCCGACGCCTGGGGCCGCACTTCCGTGCAGGACCGCTCGCTGATCCTGCTGAAGATTGCCGACCGCATCGAGCAGAACCTCGAACTGCTGGCCGTGACCGAAACGTGGGACAACGGCAAGCCCGTGCGTGAAACGCTCAACGCCGACATCCCGCTGGCGGCAGACCATTTCCGCTACTTCGCCGGTTGCATCCGCGCGCAGGAAGGTTCGGCGGCGGAGATCAACGAGCATACCGTCGCGTATCACATCCACGAACCGCTGGGCGTGGTCGGCCAGATCATTCCGTGGAACTTTCCGCTGCTGATGGCCGCGTGGAAGCTGGCGCCCGCACTGGCCGCCGGTAACTGCGTCGTGCTCAAGCCGGCCGAGCAGACGCCGCTGGGCATCAATGTGTTGATGGAGCTGATTGGCGACCTGCTGCCGGCGGGCGTGCTGAACGTCGTGCATGGTTATGGCAAGGAAGCCGGCGAAGCGCTGGCCACCAGCAAGCGCATCGCCAAGATCGCCTTCACGGGCTCGACCCCGGTGGGCTCGCACATCCTGAAGTGCGCGGCCGAGAACATCATTCCGTCGACGGTGGAACTGGGCGGCAAGTCGCCCAACATCTACTTCGAAGACATCATGCAGGCCGAGCCGAGCTTCATCGAGAAGGCCGCCGAAGGCCTGGTGCTGGGCTTCTTCAACCAGGGCGAAGTGTGCACGTGCCCGTCGCGCGCGCTGGTGCAGGAATCGATCTACAGCCGCTTCATGGACGCGGTGATGACCAAGGTGGCCGCCATCAAGCGCGGTGACCCGCTCGACACCGATACGATGGTCGGCGCGCAGGCCTCGGAGCAGCAGTTCTACAAGATCCGCAGCTATCTGGAGCTGGCACAGGAAGAAGGCGCCGAATGCCTGATCGGCGGCGACGTGGAAGTGCTGCCGGGCAACCTGTCGAAGGGCTACTACATCAAGCCGACGCTGCTCAAGGGCAACAACAGCATGCGTGTGTTCCAGGAAGAGATCTTTGGCCCGGTGATTGCCGTGACGACGTTCAAGGACGAGGCACAGGCCATTCACATCGCCAACGATACCGAGTACGGCCTGGGCGCCGGCGTGTGGACGCGTGACATCAACCGCGCCTATCGCGTGGGCCGTGCCATCAAGGCAGGGCGCGTGTGGACCAACTGCTACCACCTGTATCCGGCGCACGCTGCGTTCGGTGGCTACAAGAAGTCGGGCGTGGGCCGCGAGACCCACAAGATGATGCTCGACCACTACCAGCAGACCAAGAACCTGCTGGTGAGCTACGACACCCAGCCGCTGGGCTTCTTCTGATGGTGTAGCAGACGCGGCAGGCGCACGGTCATCGACACCCGCGCGCCTGCCGCCGACCCGCGCAGCAAAGACTTCGCGGGCAAACATAACGATCCCGGAGACACGGCTATGAGCCGCCCCCACGTGCCGTGGCATCGGTCGCGTCATGCCGCGCTGCGCCTGTGTTCTGCGAGCGCACTGGCTTGCGGGCCGGCCCTGGCGATGGCTCAGGCCGCGCCACCGGTCACCGATCCGCTCCTGACACTCGCCACCACCACGGTCATCGGCACGACACCGCTGCTTGGCGTCGGCACGCCGCTGTCGCAGGTCTCCGCGAATGTGCAGACGCTGCGCGGCAGCGATCTGCGCAGCCAGCATCGCACGGTCCTCACCGACGACTTCGAGAAGAACCTGCCCAGCGTCGACATCAACGAGGTGCAGGGCAACCCCTATCAGACCGATCTCCACTATCGCGGCTTTACCGCATCGCCGGTGCTCGGTACGCCGCAGGGGCTGTCGGTCTTTGTCGACGGCGTGCGCGCCAACGAGCCGTTCGGCGACGTGGTCAACTGGGACCTGATTCCGCGCATGGCGATCGACACCATCCAGTTGATCCCGGGGTCGAACCCGACCTACGGTCTGAACACGCTTGGTGGCGCCATCACCATCGCCACGAAGAACGGCAAGCAGAGTCACGGCGGCTCCGCCGAGGTATCGGGCGGCTCCTGGGGCCGCAAATCGGCGCAGGCGGAACAGGGCGGGACGATCGGAAGCCAACTCGATTACTACGTCAGTGCCAGCGCGCTGAACGACAACGGCTGGGCCGATCACAACGCCAGCCGGATCCGCCAGGCGTTCGGCAAGCTGCGCTACACCGGCGCTGACACCACGCTATCGCTCTCCATGGGCGGCGCTGACAACACGCTGCAGGGCACGCAGACGATCCCGCGTGCGTGGCTCGGCAACCCAGCCCAGCCGTACACCTTCCCGGACACGAACCAGAACAGCACGGCCTACGTCACGCTGTCTGGCGACCACGCCTTCAGTGACGATCTGCAACTGAGCGCGAACGTCTATTACCGGCATTTCCGCAACGCCAACCTCAGCAGCAACGTCAACGAGGACTTTGGCAGCGTTGACGCAAACGGGAATGTCGACACGGTGCAGTCGCGCAACGCCCAGTCCGTCATTTCCACGGACAGCTACGGTGCCGGCGTGCAACTGACGCGCATGGACACGATTGCCGGGCGGGACAATCAACTGGTGGTGGGCGCGGCGGCCGACTTTGCAAATTCCGGCTTCACCCAGGCCTCGCAGGACGCCTTCTTTACCGATGCGCGTGCGTCGATCGGCACGGGGGATTTCACCCAGACCACCCATGCGAAGACGCGCAACAGCAACCTTGGCGTGTACTTCAACAACACGCTGTCGCTCGGCAAGCCGTGGACGCTCACGCTGGCGGGCCGCTACAACGTTGCGCGCGCCGTCATTCGTGATGCCAGCGGTGCGCAGCCGCTGCTCGACGGCGATCACACGTTCTCGCGCTTCAACCCGGCCATCGGCCTGAACTGGAACCCCACGCCCGGCCTCACCGCCTATGCGACCTATAACGAGGGCATGCGCGCGCCAACGGCCATCGAACTCGCCTGCGCAGATCCAGCCGCACCGTGTTCGTTGCCCAACAATTTCATTGCCGATCCGCCGCTCAAGCCGGTCGTCTCGAAGACGTTCGAGGTGGGCCTGCGTGGCCGCGTGGGCCAGGCCACCACGTGGAGTGCCGCCGTCTACAACACGACGCTCAACGATGACATCCAGTTCGTGAGCGCCGGCGCCGCCAGCACGCTGGGCTTCTTCCAGAACGTCGGGCGCACCCGCCGCCAGGGCTTCGAGCTTGCGGGGCGCACGCAGGCCGGACCTCTCGGCATCAGCGCCAGCTACAGCTACGTCAGTGCCACCTACCGCTCTGCGTGGACGGAGCACAGCCCGAGCAATTCCAGCGCAGACGCGGGCGGCAATATCAGCATCAAGCCGGGCGACCGCATCCCCGGCATCCCCGAGAGCACGGCCAAGCTCCGGCTCGACTACAGCGCCACGCCCAAATGGAAGATCGGTACCAGTCTGGTCTGGCGCGGGAGCATCTACGCGCGCGGCGATGAGAACAACGCGGATGCCAACGGCAGGCTGTCCGGCTATTTCCTCGCTGATCTCGACACGACCTATCAGGTCACGAGGCAACTGCAGGTCTTCGCCACGGTATCGAACCTGTTCAACCACCGTTACCAGAGCTTCGGTGTGCTTGGCGCAAATGCCTTCACCGGGCCGAACAACACCTTCAATGGCACGAACCCGGTCAGCGGGCAGTTCGTCGCGCCGGGTGCGCCACGCAGCGTGTGGATCGGGTTGCGATATGCGTGGCAGTAGGGCGGCGTGAGACACCGCGCGTGCTCCATTTCGCAACAGCGCAGGTGATGTGTTGCGTCATGGCGCACAACCGGACGCGCCAGGCCGCATGGGACCGCTGCGTTTTCGCGGTTGCCGGGTGGCATGGGATTTGCCAAGGAGCCGTCCGGTGCGACTGGCGCATCAGCGGACTTTGACAACAACGAGAGAGGTAGAGGAGATAACGATGAGAACACTACGAGTGATCACGCTTGCGGCGGCAAGCCTGACGGCAACGCTCGCCGCA
>JAGWNU010000078.1 GCA_028871175.1 Burkholderiaceae bacterium
AAGTGGATTCGTGTAGCCCAGGCCGCGAACGCGCGCTGGGAAGCGCTCGCGGGCGTTGCCGTGCATCTGTTCTGGCCGGTGCTGTCGCTGATTCCGCTATTGGCGCTGTTTCTCTGGTTCGGTATCGGTTACGGGCTCAAGCCTTTGCGTCAGATGGCAGCGGAGCTCGCGCAACGCAACGCCAATAGCATGGAGCCAATTGAGACGGCTGCGCTGCCTGGCGAGGTCAGGCCGTTTGCCGGCACGCTCAATGACCTGCTGTTGCGCCTTGAGCAGGCGTTTACCATGCAAAGGAACTTCATCGCCGACGCCGCCCATGAGTTGCGTACGCCCATCATGGGATTGCAGATCCAGGCGCAACTGGCAGAGCGCACCCGCAATGCAGAGGAGCGGCAGGCGGCGCTGGGCCGGCTCCAGACGGGTATCAGTCAGTTGGCCCATCTCGCCGAGCAGTTACTCGCCCTGGCGCGCCTCGATCCGCAGGCGCGGACCGAAGCCCAGCCGGTCGAGTTGGCTGCCCTGTGCAAGTCGGTGATCATCGGTCACATGCGGCTGGCGCAGGCCAGCCAGATCGATCTGGGGCTGGCCGAGCAGGCGGTGGCGGTCGTAACGGGCGATGCCGATAACCTGCGTATTCTGCTCAATAACCTGGTCGACAATGCGCTGCGCTACACCGGCCGCCGCGGGCGTATCGACATTTCCGTACGCCAGACGTCGCCCGGCGCCGTCCTCGAAGTGTGCGACGACGGTCCGGGCATCCCCGTAGCCGAACGTGCGCGAGTGATGGAACGATTTTATCGGGGCAGCAGCCGCACGGCCTCCGGTAGCGGGTTAGGACTTTCAATCGTCAAACGCATTGCCGAGCAGCATGGGGCAGCCGTCTCGCTGGACGCAGGGCCAAACGGTAAGGGGCTGAAGGTGCAGGTCCGGTTCCCCGCTCGCGTTGCGGCGATGGCCCGCGCATCCCCTGGCGCCTAGCGCTGCAACCTGTGGCGGATGCGTCTGAGGGGCGCAACGCTTCGGCGAACTGGGCGGGGCTGCGGCAGGGGGCGGGCCACGCGGAGCGCTCATCCCGCCGGTGCCCCGGGCGCGGAATGGCGGAGTCAACCGCGCGGCCGGCGCGATGCCACACCAGTTTCAGCATCGAAGGGCATCGACTGGGTGCGACTCAGGCAAGCGTTACGCGTCCGTGCGGCCAAACCGCCGCTCGCGCGCCCGGTACGACGCGAGTGCGGCATCCAGCGCCGCTTCATCAAAGTCTGGCCAGAAGGTGTCGGTGAAGTACAGTTCGGTGTAAGCGAGCTGCCACAGCAGGAAGTTACTGATGCGCTGTTCACCGCCGGTCCGGATGAAGAGATCGGGTTCCGGCGCGTACGACATCGCCAGGTGTTGCGCGAAGCTCGCTTCGTCGACCGGCATCGCGTGGCCTTCGGCCGCCGCCTGCCCGACGAGCTGGCGTGTGGCCTGAAGAATGTCCCACCGGCCGCCGTAGTTCGCGGCAATCGTCAGCGTCATGCGGGTATCGCGCGCCGTTCTGGCTTCGCCGCGCCTGACGAGCTGCTGGATGCGCGTGTCGAACATCGACAGGTCACCGACGACACGCAGCCGGATACCATTCTTGTGCAACTGCGCCGTTTCGCGTTCGAGCGCCGACACGAACAGACGCATCAGGAACGCCACTTCTTCACCGGGGCGGCGCCAGTTCTCGGAACTGAACGCGAACAGCGTCAGGTATTCGACGCCGCGCTTCGCACAGGCCTTCACGATCGTGCGAACCGCCTCGACGCCTTTTGCGTGACCCGCGACGCGAGGCAGGTTGCGCTGCGTGGCCCAGCGCCCGTTGCCGTCCATGACGATGGCGATGTGCCGTGGCACGGCGGCCACCTTGGGTACGCCAACGGTTGAACTGGTATAACTCATGAGAACGCCCGTGATCAGGCATGGTCAGCGTCAGCGAGGCAGGCCTGCGCAGTGGCTCGAGCATGAACTGCAGTCACCCCACGCGGGACGAGTCCTCACGTCAAATGACATCGAGACGGCCCATCATGCCCAGGTCCTCGTGTTCGAGGAGATGGCAGTGAAACATGCGGATGCCCTTCAGGGTTTGCAAAACCTTGAGGCGCACCGTTTCGTGAGGCTGTACGTTGACCGTATCGTAGAGTGCACGAAACGACGCCTTACGGATCTTGCCGCCGAGTGCACGCTCGACCACCAGAAACTGCGTGCCATGGAGATGAAAGGGATGATCCATGTCCGAATCGTTGACGATTTCCCACTCCTCCATGACGCCTGCCCGGCTCACCAGGTCGACGCGCCGCATGTCGAACGATTTGCCGTTCAGCAAAAATCGCATTGCGTGTCCGCCTTGCGTCATCGACATCGATTCGCTCATGACGACCCGCTTTTTCGTTGTGGCGGGAGCCCATTGTGGCCACGATCGGAGTGTTGGTGGCAGCGCTGGCCGCTCGACTGCCCTTGCCGCGCCGAATACCACGTCGAGTAACGGCACTTGCACGTCTTCTACGGCGCCGCCCATCTTGCCGCGGTCATAGGGGGCGGCGATCAGTTGCGCAGTGCGTTGGCCAGTGGCATCGACCACCAGATCCACACGTTGCGCCGGCGCCATCAGGATCTCCGTCGCACCGGTTTGCGGGCGCTCGATCAGGCCGCCATCGGTGCCGACCAGGGCGAACGCCTGGCCGGGCATCTGCAGCCGCAGATAACGCGCGTTGGTGGCATTGAGAATCCGCCAGCGCTCCCGACCACCCGTATCGAACGTCAGTGTTGGCCGGCGTTGGCCATTGACCAGCACAAACTGGCCTTCGCGGCCGTTCATCCAGTCCATCATGTCGTTCGCCGGGATAGTGCCGTCTGCGGCGAGCCGCAGATCGGTGATGGTCATAATCCGCTCGGGCAGCGATGCCAGAGGGTCGTGTTTCGCCCGAACCAGGATCGGCCCCGCTAACCCGCGATACACCTGTTCCGCCGACAGTCGATGGGGATGCGGGTGATACCAGTACAGACCGTTGATATCCTCGGGCAGCGTGAACCGGTACACGCGACTGCCTCCGGGCGGCACGGCTTCGGACGGGTTGCCGTCCTGGTCCGCCGGGACCGGTAACCCATGCCAGTGAATGGTAGTGGGCTGCGTCAGGCGGTTATGGAGCGTAATCTCCACCTCATCGCCGGCAGTGAGTTCAATCAGCGGTCCCGGCACCCCCCCGTTGTAGCTCCATGCTTCGGTGGGGCGGCCAGACAGCAGCGAAAAACGGGTCGGCGCAGCCACCAGCGTAGCCCTGAACTGGCCTGCTTCGGTCGCCTCGTTAAGCAGCGCTGCCGGCCGCCGAAATGGGTTGCCCGTCGACAGGGCATCGTCCGGCGCGAGTCGCTGCCCGGGCATCGCCATCCCGTCCATCGCCGACATGCCCGCCATGTTGCCCATGCCACCCATGTCGCCCATAGAATGGCCCATGGTGCCTTGCGCCCATAGTGGGTCTGCGCTCCATGCAAGCCCCGTAAGGCCGATCAAGTTGGCCAAAAAATTTCTACGGTCCATCCGTCCTCCTCCCGAGTCCCATCACATTCTCTCCGGCACATCCCGAGCGTGCTGCGCCCCCCGAAACCAGCAAACTGGCGATGAGGATCGTGCCCAGCAGCGCATGGCGACGTTACCTCAAACGTCTGCCCCTGGCACGCAAATGACAGAAATGTCATTTACTCGTGCGGTTTCTAATCGCTCCCTGTCCGTAACATGGGCATCGTATGCTGGGTGCGGCATCTTCATATCGGCGCGGGCGCTACATGGTTAAGCAATTCGAAAATACGCCATGTCCGTTTCATTCGGTGAGGATGGCGAAGAATTCGGCGCGACTCCCTGTCGTGGCAGATCGGCCTGACGGGGTTTGAAGCATGTCGCGACGCGCGTGGCGCATGCTCCTGCTGCTCGCCGCCCTTGGCGGACTCGCCTGGGCGATCGGAACCACGGTCGCCGACGAGTGGGCCTCCTCCCGCTGGCAGGCGCGTTACTTCACGCGCTGGGGACGTGGGCTCCGCTTCGCCCTGGAGCCCGGTCCCAGTTCATCGGTGCGCTTTCCGGTGTCGGGGCCCTACGACATCCGCCTGGGCTTCACCCGGATTCCGGATTTCGCCCAGCGCCTGCGAACCCACGGCTTTGTCCTCGCCCGGCAGGCCCGGATGTCGCCCGGCCTTGTGGCCGCGGCTGGCGAGGGACTCTTTCCCAGTTATCACGAGAAGGACCAGGCGGGCCTCACGCTGCTCGATTGCAATGACCGGCCGCTGGCCTCGCAGCGTTTCCCGCTGCGGGTCTATGCGGACTTCGGCGCGATCCCGCCGGTGCTGGTCAACGCGCTGCTCTTCACGGAAGATCGCAACCTGCTCGACCCCGAGTATCCGACGCGCAATCCGGCTGTTGACTGGACCCGGTTGACTCTGGCCGTGGGCGAACAACTGGTGCATCTCGTGAGCAGGTCCCGTGACAGGGCCGGGGGTAGCACGCTCGCCACCCAGATCGAGAAATATCGCCACTCGCCCGACGGCCGTACCCGCACGCCGCTGGACAAACTGCACCAGATGGAATCGGCCTCGCTGCGCGCCTATCTCGATGGGCCGGACACGCTCGCCGCGCGCAGGCGGATCGTGCTCGATTACCTGAACACCGTGCCCCTGGCGGCACAGGCGGGAGCCGGGGAAATCGACGGTATCGGCGATGGCCTGTGGGCGTGGTACGGCGAGGACTTCGCCGAGGCCAACCGGCTGCTCGCGAACGTCTCGCCCAGCGCGGGCAACAGCCTCGAGCGCCAGGCCACGGTCCTCAAGGAAGCGCTGTCCCTGATCATCGCGCAGCGCGGACCGTCCTGGTACTTGCGGCAGCAGGGTGCCGCCGAGCTCGACCGGTTGACCGATAGCTATCTGCGACTGCTTGCGGGCGCAAACATCATTTCACCCACACTGCGCGATGTGGCACTGCGTATCCGCCTGAAGCGACTCACCGGCGTCGCAGCGCCGGTTGCGACGTCATTCGTGACGCGCAAGGCACTAACCGCACTCCATACCCATCTGTCAGACCTGCTCGGTGTGCCCGATCCGTATGCGCTTGATCGCTTCGACCTGAGTGCCGCATCGAGCCTGAACGTTGACGCGCAACGTGCCATCACGCAGCGGCTGCGTTCGGTTACCACGCCAGCGGGCGCCCAGGCGGCCGGCCTCTATGGCGTCAACATGCTGCGTCATGGCGACGATCCGGGTCGCCTTGCGGTCAGCTTTACCCTGTTCGAGATGCGGGGCGGCACGAACTTCCTGCGCGTCCAGACCGACAACCTCGACCAGCCTTTCGATCTGAATAGCGGTGCCAGGCTGAATCTCGGCTCCACGGCGAAGATCCGCACGCTGGTGCTGTATCTGCAGATCGTGGTCGCGCTTCACCAGCGCTACGCGGCGATGACGCCGCCCCAACTGGCCACACTCGAACTGCACGCGCAGGATGCACTGAACCGCTGGGCCGTCGACTACCTCGCGCACGCGTCCGACCGCAGCGAGCGCGCGATGCTGGAAGCGGCACTGGAACGCCGTTATTCGGCCAATCCGGGCGAGACGTTCTTCACCGGCGGTGGCGTGCAGACGTTCTCGAATTTCGAGCCGTGGGAAAACCACCAGGTGATGACCGTGCGGACCGCGTTCCAGCATTCGGTCAACCTGGTGTTCGTGCGGCTGATGCGCGACATCGTACGCTACGAGATGTTCGACGCCAATCCAGACGCAGCGGCACTGCTTTCGAATCCCAACGCACCACAGCGGCAGGCGTATCTGTCGCGCTTTGCCGACCGGGAAGGCAGCGTCTATCTCACCCGGTTCTACGAGCGCCTGCATGGCGGGACGCCGCAGGCAGCCCGGGAGTACCTGTACAACGAAGTGCGCCCAGTTCCCGCGCGGCTTGCGACCGCCTTTCGCAGCGTCGAGCCGCAGGCGGACCAGCGTGCGTTCAATGCGTTCATGCGGGCTCGGCTGCCAGGCAGCACGCTATCCGATGAGACGCTCAGCAAGCTGTATGCGAAGTACGGTCCGGACCGGTTCTCGCTCGCTGACCGCGGCTACATCGTCCGCGTCCACCCGCTCGAGCTGTGGCTCGCCGGGTATCTGGGGCGACATCCCGAGGCGACGTTAAGGCAGGTCCTGCAGGACAGTCATGATGAGCGCGAGCAGGTTTATGCGTGGCTCTTCAAGACACGTCATCGGGCCGCGCAGAACAGTCGCATCCGCAGCATGCTCGAACTGGAGGCGTTTGATGAGATCGGTCGCGCCTGGCGACGGCTGGGCTACCCGTTCAGCTCGCTCACGCCTTCCTACGCCACGGCGATCGGTGCATCGGGCGACCGTCCTGCAGCGCTCGCAGAGCTGGTCGGAATCGTCCTCAGCGGTGGCCTGCGTCAGCCCGCGCAGATGCTGCGCGGGCTCGACTTCGCCTCTGGGACGCCGTACGAAACCCGCTTTCGGCTGGGACCACCGCAGCCCGAGCGCGTATTGCCTGCGGACATTGCCGAACTGGTGCGCCGTTCGCTCGCGGACGTGGTCGACGGCGGCACGGCCAGGTCGCTGAAAGGCGCCTTCGTGCTGCCTGGCGGCGGCAGCATCGCGGCAGCCGGCAAGACCGGCACGGGCGATCAACGCTTCGAGGTGTTCGGTCCGGGCGGGCGCCTGATCGGTTCCCATGCGGTGAACCGCTCGGCGACCTTCGTGTTCGTACTGGGCAACACGCTGTTCGGCACGATTACCGCCTACGTGCACGAGCCCTACGCGGCGCGTTACACGTTCACCAGCGCGCTTGCCGTGCAGCTGCTGAAGTCCCTGGCGCCAGTGCTGGTGGCCGTCGTTCGCACCGGCGAGCAGACAGGGCCGTTCGCCTGTCAGGATCATCCGTCTGCAGGCGCTTCACCCGCCGCAGAGGGGGCTTTCGTCGCACCGGGAAATATCAGCTGGCGCTCGGTCACTCCGGTTTCGCCGGGGTGACCCTGGACGGCGGCATCACAAGATTTTGCATATTGGCCAGTCTCAAGCGAGCGGGCTGACTGGCAGCGGCGTGCCGATAGGTGCACGGAAGTCGGCCGACCGCCGACGCTTTCGGGCACGTTATCAGTGCGGGCTTTGCGCCGGGTATCCGTCGTGCGACGCGGCACGAGCCCACTGCCAGAAAATGACAGCAATGTCATCAACCCGTTCGAGATATGTCTGGGATCGATCCGTACCATGCGGCTCTAACCTCGGTCGCCGCACGATCAGCCGTCTGATCGCGTCACTCGCCCGCAAACAACAGGCAACAACCGGATGGAAGCGCAGCTCATTCAGCAGTTCGGAATCTCGTTCATCGACGTCAGCTCGTATGTCGGCCTGGCTGCGGCTGGCGTCATGACGCTGAACCTGTTTGTCGGGCTATTGCTGTCAGTCCAGTACAGCCCCGTCGCGCACTGGCCGTATCGCCGGATACCGTTGTTCGGCATTCACAAGTGGACGGGCTATGGCGCGTTCTTCCTCGCGCTGTTGCACCCGGCATGGCTGCCGCTGGCGAAGGCGGCGAACTTTACCGTGCTCGCGGTCTTTTATCCGATCGTCGCACCCGAGCAGCCGGTCATCAATGGACTGGGTGGCCTGGCCGCGTACACGCTGATTTTCGTGGTCATCACCGCCTTTCTGCGGCAGCGGTTCCAGTACGCATTCTGGAAGAAGCTTCACTACGCCTCCTATGTGGTGATCGTGTCATTCCTGATCCACGGGGTGCTCGTCGATCCGTCGCTCAAGCCTGGCACTCCGGTCGATTTTCTCGACGGCGGCAAGATCTTCGTCGAGGCCTGCGCGCTGCTCTGTGTCGGGCTCATCGCCTGGCGCGTGACGTTCGGTAAAAAGCTGCGGCTGGCCAACACGCAGGCCGCCGCAGCGCAGCGTCTGCGCATGGCGTCGGCCTGGCGCGGCCGCCTGAGCGTTGCGAAAATCATCGATGTGTCGCCGGACGTGAAGACGTTCCGGCTGATCGACCTGGACGGCAAGCGGCTGCCGTTCGACTTCCGGCCGGGCCAGTACCTGAGCTTCCGGATCAACGACGGGGAGCGGTCGTTCATCCGCAACTACAGCATCTCGTCGGCGCCCAACCAGCCGGATTTCTGCGACATCTCGGTCAGGCGGCAGGAGAACGGACGCGGCTCGACGTGGCTGCACACGAACATCGAGGTCGGCGAGTCGCTCGATTGCCAGGGGCCACACGGTACCTTCACCTTCACGGGCGCAGAAGCAACCAGTCTCGTGATGATCGCCGGCGGCATCGGCATTACGCCGCTGCTCAGCGTCCTCCGTCATCTGGCGGCCCGGAACTGGCCGCACGACGTATATCTGCTGTTTGCCGTGCGCACGCCGGCCGACATCCTGTTTCGCGATGAACTGGCCGACATCAAACGGCACTATCCGCGCCTGAAGCTGCTGATCCTGCCCACCCACGTGACGGGTTTCGAATGGCATGGCCCCCACGGACTCATCACCGCAGAGATCCTCGCCGGGTTTGTACCGCAGCTACAGCACCGGCGGGTGCACCTGTGCGGCCCCGGACCGATGATGGAGGCGGCGACAGCGCTGCTGCGGGGTCTCGGCGTACCCGATGCCCAGATCTATACGGAGTCGTTCGGTCGCCACGGGGATGTCGAGGGCGACGACCGGTCGCTCGACGCCACCGTGACTTTCACCAAATCGGGCAAAACCTGTTTCATGCCGGCGGGCGCCACCCTGCTCGATGCGGCCGAAGAAGCGGGTGCGCCGATTGACTCGTCCTGCCGGGCGGGGACGTGCGGCAGCTGCAAGGTGAAGGTGGTCGCCGGCGAGGTAAGAATGCATCGCGATGATGCCTTGACCGGCCGGGACGTGCGCGAACGGATCGTGCTCGCGTGTCAGGCGCGGCCCATGACAAGCGAAATCAGTCTCGAGGCGTGAACGTCGTCGGGTAATCGTCTTTAACAAGAGGAATCGGGTATGACACCAACGCGAGCGGGTATCAGGATTGCAACGTTGCTGGGTTGCCTCTCAGGCGGGTATGGCGTGGCCCACGCGGACGAATTCACGGGGCAGTATCTGGCGACGGGCAACCTGTCCACCCAGACGCGTCTGATGCCCTCGATGAACAACCGGTTGACCGCGAACTACGCGCCGAGCTGGATGAAAGGCAACTTCGACTTTCGGATCGAGCAGTATGTCGAGAATTCCTATCACGGCGTCGATAACGCGATGGTCCGCGAACACAAGCTGGAAGAGCAGATTAACTATAACTATCCGCTCACCGAGCATCTGAACGCGACGGTCGGGATTCTTCACCACAACAACTTCACGTTCACGGACAACTATTACTGGGCGGTGGCCGGGCTGGGCTGGAGCAGTGATATCGCGCCGAACACCAGCCTCACCGCTGGCGTGCTCGCCGAAAAGCGCAATGCCGGCGGCCGCGTGTTCTACGATCTGTCGGGAACGGTCGAGCATCGTTTCCTGGAAAAATATGGCGCCTTCGTGGCCGCGCATATCTATGAAAACCTCGGCGAATCCGACATCACGCCGACGCACAAACGCGAATTCGAGGTCGGCGTCAACTACTACCCGAACAAGCGTTACTTCGCCGGGGTCTCGTATTTTTACCATCAGCAGGTGGGCGACCCAACCGACCGCTTCTCGATGGTCAAGCTCAAGCTGGGCGTCAACTTCTGAACCCTTGCATGGCGTGTGGCGCTCGCGTGAACCCGTGTTCTGGGGCGCATCTACCCGGCCACGCAGGCGGTCGACCGGGCACGCAGGCTTCCGGCGGTCGCCTTTTCCCGGCCCGGTGCGTAACCGGGTCTCTTTTTGACAGGGCAGCCCATGCAGGCGTTGCTTGATGGCATCAGCGCCCATCCGTATGGTACGTTGGTCATCGTGTTCGCCATCGCGCTGGCGCAGTCGCTCGCCGCCGTCGGCACGCTGGTCCCGGCGGGGATCCTCCTGGTCGGGGCGGGCATCTGGTGACGATCGGCGTCACGTCCGGTTTTCCGGGCGCCTCCGCTATTGCGTATTTACTACCCGGTGGGTTGAAAATACTGATCCGGCCGATGTCACAAAGCGGTTCAAAGCAACCGGTCGTTCTGGTGTTGCCGGACGACCTGCCAAATCTGCACCCTTCGAGTTTTCCATCGGGGAAAGGCAATGTCTGAAACTGCCGCGCCGTGGCCGCTGCAACCTATCGTTCGTACTGTGATGAATCCTGACACGACTTCCCCCGGCAAGATCGCCATCCCACGCACGATCTGGACGCTTGGCTTCGTGAGCCTGTTCATGGACATGTCGTCTGAACTGGTGCATGCGCTGCTGCCCATTTTCCTGGTCAGTACCCTGGGCCTGAGCGCTACTGCGCTGGGCCTGATCGAGGGCATCGCCGAGGCGACCGCGCTGGTCGTCAAGATATTCTCGGGTGCGATCAGCGACTATCTCGGCCGCCGCAAGGGCCTGATCCTGTTCGGCTACGGGCTGGCTGCCCTGACCAAGCCGCTGTTTCCACTCGCGCACGTGCCCGCGGTGGCCATCACTGCGCGGCTGCTGGACCGGCTCGGCAAAGGCATTCGCGGCGCGCCGCGGGATGCCTTCGTGGCGGACGTGGCGCCGCCGGCCATTCGCGGCGCGTGCTATGGCCTTCGCCAGTCGATGGATACGGTGGGCGCCTTTCTGGGGCCGCTGCTGGCGATCGGGCTGATGTTTCATTTTTCCGACCACATCCGCACGGTGCTTTGGTTCGCGGTGATACCCGCGTTCATCGCGATTGCATTGATTGTTTTCGGCATCGGCGAGACCGGCCATTCGCCTGCGCGGCGCACATTCCGCTCGCCGCTGCACTGGCAGTCGCTGCGTGAATTTCCGGCGCGCTACTGGTGGTCCGTTGGCCTCGGTGCGACCGTCATGCTGGCGCGCTTCAGCGAGGCGTTTCTCGTCCTGCGCGCGCAGCAGGCCGGCCTCGAGCTCGCCTGGATTCCCGGCGTGATGGTGGTCATGAACCTCGTTTATTCGGTGTCGGTGTATCCGGTCGGCAAGCTGTCCGATCGCCTGAACCATCGGGTATTGCTTGCATTCGGTCTCGCGTTTCTGCTCGTCGCCGACCTGCTGCTCGGGCTCGGACAGTCGATGCCGTTGCTGTTTCTCGGTGTCGCGGTATGGGGGCTGCACATGGGTTTCACGCAGGGGATCGTCACTGCGCTGATCGCCGAGACTGCACCGCCGACACTGCGCGGCACGGCGTTCGGGGTGTTCAATCTGGCCTGCGGGCTGTGCCTGGTGGTCGGCAGCACCCTGGCCGGGTGGCTCTGGGACCGCTTCGGCTCACCGGTGACGTTCATGACCGGCGCCGCGCTCGCGGTCGTGCCATTGTTGCTGTGCCTGTTTGCGCCGCGCGCAGGCGTTGTACGTCCGATGGACTCTCCTTAACGACTTCACCACGATGGATATCCTCGAAGCATTCAATCAGGCGCTCTTTCTCGACATCAACGCAACGATGGCGACACCGGCATGGCTGGTCCACATGGCCGTGTTGATCGCCGATTTCCTGATCTATCTAATCCCGTTGCTGCTGGTGGGCATGTGGCTGTCGGGCAGCGCAAAGCAGCGCAATCTTGCGCTCCAGGCATGCCTGGTCACCATGCTCGCTCTGGGTCTGAATCAACTGATCGGCCTGGTTTGGCAACATCCGCGGCCGTTCATGATCGGGCTCGGACACACGTTTCTGCCGCACGCGCCGGACTCTTCCTTCCCGAGTGACCATGTGACCATCTTCTCGAGTATCGGCCTGACATTGCTGTCCGGACGTGCGTGTCGGCTTGGCCTTCCCACGTTACTCGCAGGATTGGCTGTAGCGTGGGCACGTGTGTTCGTCGGTGTGCATTTCCCGCTGGACATGATTGGTGCGCTCGCCATCGCGTGCGCAGCCTACGCGATGATGGCGCCGCTTTGGCACCTGGGCGGACCCGCGGTGACGCGTGCGGCGGTCGAGCTGTACCGAACGCTGTTCGCGCGACCGATTGGTCTTGGCTGGCTACGTCCCTGAGTTGTCCATGTCAGCCCATCGCATCGTAGCGGCCTTCGATTTCGACGGCACGATCACCACCTCGGACAGCTTGTGGGACTTCATGCGCTACAGGGTTGGCACGGCCCGGTTCATTGCCGGCGCGGTCCGTGCCGCACTGTGGCTCATCGGCCTGCTGCTGGGAGCATGTGATCGCGGGTCGGCCAAGGCTCGTTTCCTGGCCGCGACGATCGGCGGGATGCGTGCGTCCGAGCTCCGGGATGCGGCGCGGCCGTATGTCGATGCGCGGCTGCCAGCCTTGATCCGACCCGAGATGGTTGAGCGCGTGCGCGAACATCAGTGTTGCGGTCACGAGATTGTGCTCGTAAGCGCGTCCCCGGCACCGTACCCGGAGGTTTGGGCGGAGCGCGCGGGCTTCGACGCAGTCCTCGCGACACAACTGGAGTTCCGGGATGGCCAGTTTTCGGGGCGCTTCGCATCGCCGAATTGCCAGGGCCAGGAGAAAGTGCGGCGTCTGCATCAGTGGTTCGGCGAAGTAAGTCCGCATGTCCTCTATGCGTAGGGCGATAGCGCGGGCGACCAGGAAATGCTCGCGCTCGCCGATGTCGCCTGGCTGCGCGGCAACGGCACGCTGCCGGCAATCGACGCCTGCCCGCGCGAAGCCACCACGCATGCCGACGTGTAGCGGTGCGACCGACGCCAGTTGGCCGATCGTGCAACCCGAGGACCTGTTCGAGGACGCGTCATCGACTCCGGACACGGTCCATTCCTGCAGGTTCTCCGCGCGCGTCGCGCTGCGCTCAGCAATCGAATGCAAACAACCAGAAACCCTTACATTCCCGCCGCCTCCCATCGCCTGTCAATCCTCACCCAGCACGAAATCGACGAGTTGTATGGGTTGCCACGCTTCACCGACGAGGACCGGCAGACCTGCTTCGACCTGAGCGAGCCGGAACGGCACGCCGTGCATTCGCGTACGACCTCGGTCGCCGTGCATCTGACGCTGCAGCTTGGCTATTTCAAGGCAAAGCGCCAGTTCTTCGACTACGATCAGGATGCGGTCCGCGACGATCTGCTGCACATACTGGGTCGGCATTTCCCCGGCAAGAACCCGGCGGCCATCAACCTGCCGTCGTACCCGACGCGACGCGCCCTGCAGCACACCGTCTTCGAGCTGCTCGGCTTCCGGCTCTGCGACAGCAGCGCCAAGGAAGAACTCGAACGCCGCGCGCAGCGCATCGCGATGCTCTCGACGCAGCCGATCTACATCCTGCGCGAAACACTTCAGTATCTGAACCAGCAGCGGATCGTCGCGCCCATCTATACGTTCCTGCAGGACATGGTCGGTCGGGTCGTGACAGGGGAGCGCAAGCGCATCACGCAGCTGCTCGCCGACGCGCTCACGCCCGACATCACCAGTCAGCTCGATGGCTTGCTTCAGGCCGACGAATCGGCATTCCGGATCAGTGTGCTCAAGCGCGAACCGAAGGATTTCAGTCACAAGGAGCTCCGCCAGGAAGTCGAGCGCCGTCAATTCTTTGCGCCGCTGCACGCGTTCGCCCGTCACTTTCTTGACGCAACGGGGATCTCGACGGAAAGCGGCCGGTATTACGCCTCACTCGTCAAATTCTATTCCGCCTACAAGCTGCAACACATGCCACCTGGCGCCACGCGGCTGTACCTGTTGTGCTTCGCTTACTACCGCTTTCGCCAGATCAACGATAACCTGATCGAGGCGTTCATTCATCTCGTCGACCAGTACGAGAAATGGGCCCGCGCGGCTGCGCAGGAGGCCATGCAACGCGCGCTGACCGACGCGAGCACGCATCTGCAGGCTGCCGGCAAGGTGCTACACCTGTTCGTCGACGATTCGATCCCGGGCAACGCGTCATTCTCCAGCGTCAAGAAGAAAGCGTTCTCGCTGCTCCAACGCGAACGTTTCGCGCTGGTCTCGAATTACATGCGCAACGTCGCGTTCGACAGGGCCGGTTTTGAGTGGTCGCACTACACGACGCTGTCGCCGACCATCAAGCGCAATCTGCGTCACCTGTTCTCGGAACTTGACTTTTCCGGCCGGGTCGAGGATGCGCCACTGCTGGACGCCGTCGTCTTTCTGCAGGCGCTGCTGCGCAACGGCAAGTCGCCCCGGCAGACAACTCCATCGACTTTTCCGACCGCGCTCATCCCGAAGAATCTTCAACGCTACCTGTACGCCTCGGAGCCGGGCAAGAAAAAGCAGCTGGATGTCGACCGTTATGAATTTCTCGTCTACCGCCTGTTGCGTAACGCGCTCGAAGCGGGCGACGTGTATGGCGAGGACAGCACCGAGTATCGCCGTTTCGAGGACGACCTGATCAGCGACGCGC
>JAGWNU010000079.1 GCA_028871175.1 Burkholderiaceae bacterium
GCAGTTAGGGGATGTGCAACCCATCACAACGGTGATATAAAACGGGTCGCAGTACAACGCTGTCCAACAAACCTGAAGTGGGGAACTGACATGACGACCAAATCCGAACTCGTAGCCGCCATTGCGAAAGACGCTGAACTGAGCAACGCCGCCGCCGAGCGCGCGCTGAACTCCGCGCTGGAAAACATCAAGAAGACCGTCGCCAAGGGCGGCACCATCACGCTGGTTGGCTTCGGTTCGTTCTCGTCGGGCAAGCGTGCTGCACGCACCGGCCGCAACCCGCGCACCGGCGAAGCCATCAAGATCCCGGCAACCAAGACCGTGAAGTTCACGGCTGGCAAGGGCTTCAAGGACGCCGTGAACAAGAAGAAGTAAGCGTCTTCTGCCGCGTCCGGCCTGCGTGCCGGGCCGATAGAGTTGCAAGGGACCCTAAGGGGTCCCTTTTCTTTTGGCAGGCCGCAACCTCAGCCGAGCGGCCACAGGCCAACGAGATAGCCCATCGAGCCGACACGCGCGACAAGCGTGTGAGGATCGTCGGTTGCGTCGAGCAACACGGCTGCGCCTCACGGCACATCAAGGGCGTCAATCGACAGCGCACCGTCTGCGCAATACACCCGCCATCGCATGCCCGGCTGCGCACGTGGCAACGGCCAGCTCTCGCCCGCGGCCAGCGCGACCGCTTCAGCGCGATGCGTCCACACGTCGCGCCGCGTCATCACGTTGAAATCGGAGAGCGGCGCGTCGAGCGTGGCATGCATCTCCACCTCCCCCGCAAAGCGCGCGGCCGGCTCGCCCGGGGCGAGGGTCACGGCATCGCCGTCGGCACGATGCATCGTCAACCGGCCGCCCGCGATCACGGCCAGCGCACGGTCGATGCCGTCAAAGCGTGAGAAAGGCCGGCGGCATCCACCTGTGCCGTGCCCACGCGCCAGTCGAAATCTTCGAGCGTGGCACCGGTGGGGGCGATGGCGATTTCGGTCGTCACGCCGCCGCCGTTCTTCCACGGCATGCGGCGCATTGCGTCAGCGGGGATCAGCTTCATGAGCGGCGCAGCAGGTGATACGCCAGACGCGCAGCCACCCGCGCTGTGCGGCCGTCCTGACCGTATTCGGGATGGGTTTCGGCGAGGTCCGCCACACACACCTTGCCTGTCACGGCGACGTGCTGCACGAGCACCTCGAGGACGAGCAACGTGATGCCGTAGGCCGCAGGCGCCGACACGCCGGCGCCACGGCAGCGACGAGCATGTCCATATCGCAACGCAGGCACCCCCGACAGGTGCATCGACTGCGCGGGCCGCACGATCTGAAACAGGCGCGTGACATCGCCACGCTCGCCGGTGCCGTGGCGGCCTTGCCTTTCCAGACGGCGGCATCGAACGTGATTGCCATGCACTTGCCCGAGCCGCTGGGGCCGATCACAACCACCATCTGCGAGGCGTCGACCTCGAAGTCGATACCGTTGGGGACGGTGTGATCGCCATACGGTTTGGTCAGGCCGCGAATCTAGATCATCGGTACGTCCGCGCCGGCGGCGGATTGCTGTGCTGGGGTGGGCTCGGTCATCGCGATCTCAGTCAGGTGATGTCGCGACGGAGCGTGCGACGATTTTCTCAGGGCATCAACGATGCATGCCCATGGCACGAGAAAATCGCGCAAATTCGGTATTCCCTCCTAGGACACCTCCTTCACATCGCGGCGCTCGACACCGAGGCGGGTTTCCAGCAACGCGACCACCGCGTGCGCCGAGGCCTCGCTGCGGCAAGTCGTCAGTGCCGTATACAGCGGGGCTGCCAGGCCGTTGAGGAAGTCGTCCGGCGCCTCGGGCCCCTCGGCGAGATAACGCTGCAGCGCCGAGAACGCGCCCGCCTGGCTCAGCCGCCAATCCGCAATCGACGTCTGCCGGACATGACCCACGGCAACGTGCGCGGCGGGCGCCGGTGCAGGCCCGGCCAGCACCTTCGGCTGCGCCTTTACCGGGGCACGTGTCCGGACGTAGCCGTCGGCAAGCAGCCGACCGAGATCGCTTTCGTCCGGACCGGCGTTGCTCAACTGCGCGAGGATCTCCGCGGCTGATCGTTCACCGTTGATCAGCAGCAGGATTGCGCGCTGCCGGTGCGTGACCTGCCCGCTGCGCCTCTGCAGTTCCTGCGCGCCGCGCTCGGTGCGCGACAGGATGTGGCTCATGTCCATCGTCTCCCTCTCCCGTGTTCCTGTATGACCGTCGGATGCAGGGGCAGTCTAGAAAATCCGGGCGCGGTGGAGGCTGTTCCGGCTGCAGGAAGAAATCGATATCGACTATCACGTGCGTGGCATTGCGTTTGCGGACATCTCCGACATCGGCGCGCATCATCAAATGTGGATTGATACCGGATCGATTCGTTGGATCTTTATCGCCTCCGGCTGGAAATCTACAGTGGAGCGCATCGCAACCCACGGAGCTCTCATGTCGATCCGAACCACCGCTGTCCGCCCTGCCCTGCTTGCCGCTGTCGCGCTGACCCTGCTCGCCGCACTGCCCGCCTTTGCAGCTTCCGCCGATGCGGACCTCATCCGTGCCGACCACGTTGCGGCGCCAGATACGCCACAGGCCGCCGCTGCCGTGCTCGCTGCCCGCCGCTACGCCACCTTCTGGCATACCGGCGATGCGCGATACGCCAGCGCCGCGCTCTCGCCAGCGTTTGCCGATCGCACGCTGCCGGCCGGCCGCGCGCAGGGTACGCAAGGCCCCCTCGATGCCTCGAAGGCGTTTCGTGCGGCCGTGCCCGACATGCGCGTGCAGATCGAAGACATGGTTGTCGCGGGAGATCGCGTGGCCGTCCACCTGCGCTTTCGCGGACACTTCACCGGACAATTCGGCGCTACGCACGGGCAGAACCAGCCGATCGATTTTCAGGCGTTTGATCTGTACCGCGTTGCCGACGGCAAGATCGCCGAGAACTGGCACCTGGAAGACAACCAGACGCTGCTCCGGCAGATGGGCATGCTGCCTTGATCGAAGCGGGCCGCTGACCTGCGCCGCGCACCCCATTGGCCTGGTGGGCTTCCCCGCAACGACGAAGTACGGATGGCACAACATGCTGGACAGCATGCGCGCATAAAAAAACCTCCGCAGCGCGGAGGTTTCTTCTGGGTGCGAAGGCTTCGCTCAGGCGAAATTCTTGGCAACGAAATCCCAGTTGACCAGGTTCCAGAACGCCTCGACGTACTTCGGACGGGCGTTGCGGTAGTCGATGTAGTAGGCGTGTTCCCACACGTCGCAGGTCAGCAGCGGCTTGGCGTCGGTGGTCAGCGGCGTGGCGGCGTTCGAGGTCGACACCAGATCCAGCGAGCCGTCGGCCTTCTTCACCAGCCAGGCCCAGCCCGAACCGAAGGTGCCGATGGCCGTCTTGGTGAACTCTTCCTTGAACTTGTCGAAGCTGCCCCACTTGGCGTTGATGGCGTCAGCCAGCGCGCCGGTCGGTGCGCCGCCGCCTTGCGGCTTCAGGCCGTTCCAGTAGAAGGTGTGGTTCCACACCTGTGCGGCGTTGTTGAACACACCGCCCGACGACTTCTTGACGATGTCTTCGAGGCTCAGGTTCTCGAACTCGGTGCCCTTGATCAGGTTGTTCAGGTTCGTGACGTAGGTCTGGTGGTGCTTGCCGTAGTGGAACTCCAGCGTTTCCTTGGAGATGTGCGGCGCCAGGGCGTCTTGGGCGTACGGCAGCGGGGGGAGCGTGTGTTCCATTGTTCTTGCCTTCTGTGGGTTACAGGTTGGGAGCGACGATTGTAGGAGACTTGTAAAACCGGCGCAAACCACCCGCTAAATAGTCGGAATACCCGCGAAACAGATGCGGAAACGCACGTATCTCGGTCAAGTCCACATGCGCCGGTCACATGTCGAGCTTGGGTTGCGCCTGGGCGATTTCGATGTCGACCGCGCCTTGCGCCAACCTGGCCTCGATGCGCGCGCGGGCATGCAGCGCATGCGGGTCGCGAATGGCGTGGCCGTCCGCGTCGAGCAGCACCGCATAGCCGCGCTCGAGGGTACTCTGCGGGGCCAGCAGTTCCAGCCCGTTGTGCTGGCGCGCAAGGCGCTCCTGGGCACGCGCCAGTCTGTCACGCATCGCGCGTGCCAGCGCGGCCTCCGCTCGCTGCACGGCAGCGCGCTCGCGGGCTGGATCAGGGCGCGCCGCGCTCAGCCGCATTGCAAGCAAGCGCTGCACGTGCTCGGCGCGTTGCACGCGGCCGGCCAGGGCAAACCGCAGACGGCCTTCCAGATTGGAGAGTTGCGAGCGGCGCTCGCGCATTTGCACCTGCGGGCTGCGGAGGCGGCGCGCAAGCCAGTCCACCGTTTGCGCGCGCCGATCGAGCTGCCGGCGAAATTGCGCCGACAGTGCATCCCAGTCGCGCGCCACATCGCGCAGCATGCGGGCGCGGTCGGGGCTGACCAGCTCGGCAGCCCCGGTCGGCGTGGGCGCGCGCACGTCGGCCACGAAGTCAACGATGGTCACATCCGTCTCGTGCCCGACACCGGCCACGATGGGGATCGACGAGGCTGCCACCGCACGCGCCACCGGCTCTTCATTGAAGGCCCACAGGTCTTCGATGCTGCCGCCACCCCGGCATAGAATCACGACATCGACCTCTGCCCGGGCATTGACCGTCCCCAGCATCGCGGCGATGCGCTCGGCGGCCCCGGCGCCCTGCACTGGTACCGGATAGACCACTACCGGCACATGCGGTGCGCGCCGGCGCAGCGTGGTCAGCACATCGCGCAGCGCAGCAGCCTGCAGCGAGGTCACCACGCCGATGGCACGCGGGTGCCGTGGCAGGGGCCGCTTGCGATCGGCCTCGAACAAGCCTTCCGCCTCCAGCGCGGCCTTCAGCCGGAGGAACGCCTCATACAGGTTGCCCAAGCCGGCGCGGCGGATGGCCTCGACACTCAGTTGCAGCTCGCCGCGCGCCTCGTACAACGTGACCAGCGCACGCACCTCGACAGCTTCGCCCTCCCGCGGGGTGAAATCGGCGTACTGGTTGCGACCCTTGAACATCACGCAGCGGATCTGCGCGCCCGCATCCTTGAGCGAGAAATACCAGTGGCCGCTGGCCGCACGCGTGAAGTTGGAAATCTCGCCGCGCACCCATCCGAGCGGAAAATTCCGCTCCAGCAGCCCGGCAATCCTCCGGTTGACCTCGGTGACGGTCAACACATCCTGTCCGCCCCGAAGGGAACCAGAAGGGGCAGGCGCGGGCATGCCCGACGGCGCCGGGGCGGCGGCTGGAGCATCCATCCAGAACGGTTTGCGGGACGTAGGGGGCGAGGTCATAAGTGGTGAATGGGGCGTAAATCCATGAGGCCCCTGGGCAACTTCTACCTTGATTGAGGGAGACAAGCAGAACCGGAATGGCGACCTGTCCACAGCATAACGCCCTTGTCAAGCTTGACAGGGTAGGCGTGACGCGCTCTCGGCGTGTTGATGCAACCCTTTGATTCCTTTAAAGAAACAGCCTTTGTCAAAATTTCAGCAGCGCAAGTAATTTCGTTCTGCATCAAGCATTTAGCGCAGGCACCCCAAGGATGTTCACAAAGTTATCCACAGCAGCGCTGGAAAACCGCGAAGTGACGCCTGGGCAGTGGATAAATCAGCCCGGGAGCGAGCCTGTCGGCAGGGCTCCTGTCCGCATGCGGACCGAGAACGCAGTCTGCTTATTTTTTCAGCAGCAGACGGAACATCCTTTGAAATCAAACAGTTAAGGTTCTTGTCCGGGCAATGTCCACAATCCGTCCACAAGACTGTCCCGATCGGATGTGGATTATGGCCCCGGGCGCCGGCTCCTTCCTCCTTTTTCGCAGGATCGGTGCGCGCAAGGCCGGCTGCCTATTTTTTAGGCTAACCAGCAGACCTCTTTTCAAATCATGGACTTAGCGTCGTTGTTAGGGCAATGTCCACACGCCGTCCACAAGACTGTCCCGTCAGCGTGTGGATTACGGCCCCAAAGCGGCCATCCATCTCGGGAACTGCGCGCAACGTACCGCCCGAGCCCGGGTTGCCTCATTTTTAAGCACGGGCGAGAACCTCCTGTTGAATCAGAGGCTTAGCTTGCTTGTCCGGGCAATGTCCACAACCCGTCCACAAGACTGTCCCGCCCGCCTGTGGATTGCGTGGGCGGCATCTTCCATGACACCGCGCCGAGCATCGCGCCTGCACGTTGCCACGGCGCGCCATCGTGTTGCCGTGGCAGGTCCGACGCGCTAGAGTGCTGCCTGTTTTTGCCGCAACTGACCGCGTTCGGGGACGCGGACGGCGACAACGGCGACCGGGCGTGCGCCCATCGCGCCTCCTTCCACAACGACAAAACGGGTTGTCCAGTGTTCTCCATCATTCAAGCCGCCGGCTGGCCGATCTGGCCGCTGTTGATTGCCTCGGTGCTCGCGCTCGCGCTCATCATCGAACGCTTCGTCGCGCTGCAGCGCAACAAGATCATTCCGCCCAAGGTGTATGACGAGGCGCTGGCCGTCGCGCATCAGCGCCGTGCCACGCCAGAAGTGGTGAACACGCTGGAACAGGGCTCGCCGCTGGGCCGGCTGCTGGCTGCCGCGCTGCGCCACGTGGTGCTGCATCCGAACACCACGCGCGATGCCGCCAAGGAAGTGGTGGAAGAAGCCGGCCAGAATGTTGCCCACCGCCTGGAGCGCTATCTGAACGCGCTCGGCACAATCGCCTCGGTGGCGCCTCTGATGGGCCTGTTCGGCACGGTGGTCGGCATGATCGAGATCTTCGGCAGCCAGACCGCCGCGGGCACGAACCCGCAGGCGCTGGCGCACGGCATTTCGGTCGCGCTGTACAACACCGCGCTGGGCCTGGTGGTGGCCATCCCGACGCTGATCTTCTGGCGCTACTTCCGTGGCGTGGTGGATAACTACGTGGTCGAGCTGGAGCATCTGTCCACCACGTACCTTGACGCGATCCTGCCGCCGCGGCGCGGTTGATCCGGGCAACGCCCTACTGGAAACAGCCATGCGCTTCCGCCCGCGCCGTGCCCGCGAAGAGCCGGAGATCAACCTGATCCCGCTGATCGACGTGCTGCTCGTGATCCTCATTTTTCTGATGATCACGACCACGTATTCCCGCTACACCGAACTCAAGGTCAACCTGCCTACCGCCGAGGCTGAAAAAGCCACCGAGCGCCCGGGCCAGATCGTTGTGTCCGTCACTGCCAACGGCGTCTACTCGGTCGACAAGCAAGTGCTCGACACCCGCGATGTCACCAGCCTCGCCGACGCGCTGCGCAGTGCCGCAGGCAAGGGCGGAGGCCCCGAGCCGATCGTCGTCATCAACGCCGATGCGCAAGCCGCGCACCAGGCCGTGGTCAACGTGATGGAAGCCGCGCGCGTGGCCGGCCTGTCGCACCTGACGTTCGCCACGCAAACCGGCAACGCCCGCTAACTGCCCTCTCGCTGACACCTGATCGCATGCCCGTCGCCCAACACCGCCTCGCCAGCTTCGTCACCCGCCAATGGCAGCAACGCGGCTGGTTTGCGTGGGTGATGTGGCCGCTGTCGTGGCTGTTTGGCGGGGTGAGCGCACTGCGCCGGCTGCTGTTCCGCTGGGGATGGCTGCGCTCGGTCCGCCTGCCGATGCCGGTGGTGGTCATCGGCAACGTCACGGTGGGCGGGGCAGGCAAGACGCCCGCCGTGATCGCGCTGGCTTCGGCGCTGGCTGATGCAGGTCTGCGCCCCGGCATCGTCTCGCGCGGTTACGGCGTTGAACTCAAGCACCCGCGCCCGGTGCGCGAACACTCCCGCGCGGAAGACGTCGGCGACGAACCGCTGCTCATCGCTCGCGCCACCGATCTCCCTGTCTGGGTGTTCCCCGATCGCGTGCTGTGCGCGCAGACGCTGCTGGCCTCGCACCCGGGCTGCAACGTGATCGTCTGCGATGACGGCCTGCAGCATTACCGCCTGCGCCGCGACATCGAGATCGTCGTGTTCGACGCGCGCATGGGCGGCAACGGCTTCCTGCTGCCCGCAGGCCCGCTGCGCGAGCCGATGACGCGCAAGCGCGATGCCACGCTCATCAACGACCCGAACTTCCGCGCCACGCCCGACCGCCCGAACGTCTTCGGCATGCGCCTCGAACTGCAGGACGCGTACAACCTGGCCGACCCCGCGCTGCGCCGCCCGCTCGCCCAGTTCGCCCGCATCGAGGGCGAACACCTGCTGGCCGCCGCCGGTATCGGCAACCCCGAGCGCTTTTTCGGCTCGCTGCGCGCGGCGGGCCTCAAGCCGAGCACGCTGCCGCTGCCCGATCACTTCGATTTCGCCGACAGCCCCTTCGCCGACAGCCATGCCGAGGTCATCCTGATCACCGAAAAGGATGCCGTAAAATGCGGCCATCTCGACGACCCGCGCATCTGGGTGGTGCCGACCACACCGGTGGTCGACCCGGCGCTGGTCGAACAGGTCTGCCAGCGCGTACGCGCCCTGGCCGATCGCGCAACGCTCAAGGCAAGCGCACAATAACGCCACCCCATCCGCTGTACCGGCGCGCCGCCCTACCGTTTGGGCGGCCGCCACGGAGCCTCTACCGCCATGGACAATCGCCTGCTGGAAATCCTCGTCTGCCCGTTGTGCAAGGGCACGCTGCAACACGACCGCGCCCACAACGAACTGATCTGCCACGTCGACAAGCTGGCTTACCCGATCCGCGACGGTATCCCTGTCATGCTGGCCGACGAAGCGCGCCAGACCGTGGAAGGCACGCCGGTCGAGCCGGCCTGATACGAAGGTCGCCGCCATGTCGCACGCGCCGTTCATCGCTGTCATTCCCGCGCGGCTGGCTTCCACGCGCCTGCCGAACAAGCCGCTGGCCGACATCGACGGCAAGCCGATGGTGGTGCGCGTGGCCGAGCGCGCGCACCAGTCGTCCGCCGCGCGCGTGGTGGTCGCCACCGATGCCGCCTCGGTGGCCGACGCATGCATGCAGCATCACGTGGAAGCGGTGCTCACGCGCGCCGACCACGCCTCTGGCACCGACCGTCTCGCCGAAGTGGCAGCCGTGCTCGGATTGCCGGATGACGCCATCGTCGTCAACGTGCAAGGCGATGAGCCGCTGATTGCCCCGACGTTGATCGACAACGTGGCTGCGCACCTGCGCGACCACCCCGACTGCGCCATCGCCACCGCGGCCCACGCGATCCACGATCCGGCTGACGTGTTCAACCCGAACGTCGTCAAGGTCGTTCTGGATGCGATGGACCGCGCCCTGCTGTTTTCCCGCGCGCCGCTGCCCTGGGCGCGCGACACCTGGACGCCTGCCGTACTGGCGCAACCCGCCGCCGATCGTCCGCTGCCGGCCATACCGGTGCTGCGTCACATTGGCATCTACGCCTACCGCGCCGACTTCCTGCGCCGCTTCCCGCAACTGGCTGCCGCGCCGCTGGAGCAGACCGAGCAGCTCGAGCAGTTGCGTGCCATGTGGCACGGCGAACGCATCGCGGTGTTGACCACCAATGATGCCCCCGCCGCTGGCGTCGACACCCCCGAAGACCTCGCTCGCGTGCGTGCCGCGTGGAGCGAATTGCTGGCCCAGGACGGACCCTGAGCGGCGGATTTCTCTGAAGTTTGCGCCCCGTCCCGCCTAAACCCCCGCGCTGGCATGGCATAATCGCAAGGACGACAAGCCGCATGATGGCGCCCACGCAGGCGCGGCAGCGGCGACAGGGAGACAGATCGAGCCATGGGTGCCGCCGTCCGGCGGATGCCCGATTCCCAGAGTCCGGTAAGGCTGGCGTCAATTTCGCCCGCTAGGCTGCCTGTTTGCGTCGATTGCGTCGCCAGACGTGTTGGGAATCGGCCCACCCGAAGTGATGGTGCAGGGTTCGGACGGATTCCCAACGCGCTACAAGCTCTTCTGGCGCGACAAGATTCGAAAACTTGAGGAACTCGTCACCATGCGGTTGATTCTGTTGGGCGCGCCCGGCGCCGGCAAAGGTACGCAAGCCAAATTCATCTGCGAAAAGTTCGGCATTCCGCAGATTTCCACCGGCGACATGCTGCGCGCGGCCGTCAAGGCAGGTACCCCGCTGGGTATCGAAGCGAAGAAGGTGATGGATGCCGGCGGCCTCGTGTCGGATGACATCATCATCGGCCTCGTAAAAGACCGCCTGCAGCAACCTGACTGCAAGAACGGCTACCTGTTCGACGGCTTCCCGCGCACCATTCCGCAAGCGGAAGCCATGAAAGATGCCGCCGTGGCAATCGACTACGTGCTGGAAATCGACGTACCGTTCGACGCCATCATCGAGCGCATGAGCGGTCGCCGCGTGCACGTGGCATCGGGCCGCACGTACCACATCAAGTACAACCCGCCCAAGACCGAAGGCGTGGACGACGAAACCGGCGAAGCGCTGATCCAGCGCGACGACGACAAGGAAGAAACCGTGCGCAAGCGCCTGGACGTGTATGAAAACCAGACGCGTCCGCTGGTCGACTACTACTCGCAGTGGGCGGCGAATGGCAATGGCGCCGCGAAGGTCGCGCCGCCGAAATACCGCAAGATCAGCGGCGTGGGTAACGTCGACGAGATTACCGCCCGCGTATTCGGTGCGCTGCAGGACTGAGCGCACCCCGTCATACCCGCTAGGAAAACGGCGCCTCGATCATGAGGCGCCTTTTTTTTGCCCGATCGCCGGCCGCTTCGCGCTAACATATGACGTTGACGTAAACGTCAAGTAACTCGCAAACCACAACCAAGGAGACACGGCATGGAGATTCGCGATCAGGTATTCATCGTCACGGGCGGCGCGTCTGGACTGGGCGCAGGCACGGCGCGCACGCTGGCCGAAGCCGGCGGCAAGGTGGTGATTGCCGACCTGAACGAGACCGCCGGCGCAGCGCTCGCGCTGGAACTGGGCGGGCGCTTCGTGCGCTGCGACGTCGCCTCGGAGGCCGACGGCCAGGCGGTGGTGGAGACCGCCACGTCCCTGGGCACGCTGCGTGGGCTGGTGAACTGCGCGGGCATCGCCACGGCGTCCCGCACGGTGGGCAAGACGGGGCCGCATCCGCTGGACCAGTTCGCACGGGTGATCAACATCAACCTGGTCGGCACGTTCAACATGATCCGACTGGCCGCGACGGCCATGGCTGGAAATACGCCCAACGCGGGGGGCGAGCGCGGGGTGATCATCAACACGGCGTCCGTGGCGGCGTTTGACGGGCAGATCGGCCAGGCGGCCTACGCAGCATCCAAGGGCGGCGTGGTGGCGATGACGCTGGCGATTGCACGCGACCTGTCGCGCGACGGCATCCGCGTGATGACGATTGCGCCGGGCATCTTCGAAACGCCGATGCTGCTGGGCATGCCGCAGGAAGTGCAGGACGCGCTGGGCAAGATGGTGCCGTTCCCACCGCGTCTCGGTAAGCCGGCGGAGTATGCGCAGCTCGCGCGCGCGATCGTCGAGAACCCGATGCTCAATGGCGAAACGATCCGCCTGGATGGCGCCATCCGCATGCAGCCGAAATAAGCGCGGCGGTCAGGTCACGAGGCGGCCGGCAGCGCCATCCGGCGAATCATCTGCCACGCCGCCTCGGCCGCCGGCGAGAGCGAGCGATCATGCCGGCGCGCCAGCACGATCGCCCGCGTTTCCTTTGGCGTGAGCGGCACCGACACCAGCGGCGACGAAGACGGCAGCGGCAAGGAAAGCGAGGGCACCACGCCCGCACCGATGCCCGCCTCGACCATGCCGAACACGGCAGCGGTGTGGCCCATCTCCTGCGCCACGTCGGGTTGCACACCGTGGCGCAGGAAGATGCGATCGATCAGCGGGCGACTGCCCGAGGCGTGATCGAGCAGCACGACCGGCGCACGATGCAGGTCTTTCCAGCGCACGGTGCTGCGCTGGGCGAACGGGTGATCATGCCGGCAGACCAGGCAGAATGGATCGGTCAGCAGCGGTTCGGTCCAGAGGCCCTCCGTGTCGAGCGGCTCCACCACCACGCCGAAATCCGCTCCACCCGTGCGGATCAGCTGCAGCGTGTCGACCTGCACGGAGTCGCGCACGATCATGCGGATATCGGGGTAGCGGACGGCGCACTCGGCCACATACACAGGCATCAGACGCGTTGACACGGTCGGACTGGATGCCACGACCAGCCGCCCCCGCCGCTGCTCCCCCACTTGGCGCGCCTGCTGCAGGGTGTCGTCGAGATCGGCAATGAGTCGATCCAGTGCTGTCGCCAGCGAGCGGCCCACCTCGGTCAGTACGACCTCGCGCGTGGTCCGGTCGAGCAGCTTCAGACCAAGCTCCCCCTCCAGCTCCGAAATCGAGCGGCTGACCGCCGGCTGCGTCAAGCCGATCGTGTCGCCCGCGCGACTGAAGCTGTGCGCACGCGCCACCGCGAGGAAGACGCGCAACTGGCGCAGCGTCACATTCATGCCGTCACCGTATGAATTGATTCGATCAATGCATTTGTATTCTAGATGGGGATGTTGTGCAATAACGCTTTTCCTGCATTTCCCGGGCGCCATGAGAGCGCATGCATATGAAGATTCCGCTGCTTTCCCGCATTGACGGGTTCATTCAGGCCATGTTGGTCATGGTTGCGCTGGCCTTGCTTTTCCCCTCGCTGGGCGCGAGCGATGGGCCGCTGCATCTGGACGTCGTCACCATCATCGGGGTGTCGCTGGTGTTCTTCCTGCACGGCGCGGCGCTCTCGCGCGAGAAGATCGTTGAAGGAGCGCGCAACTGGCGTCTGCACCTGTTCGTGCAGAGCTGTACGTTCCTCCTCTTCCCGCTGATCGGGGCCGTGATCCTGTTTGCGTGCAAGCCGTTCATTCCGGCTGAGCTGCTGCTTGGCGTGTTTTACCTGTGCGCGCTGCCGTCCACGGTATCGTCATCGGTGGCGATGACGGCCATGGCCAAGGGCAACGTGCCGGCGGCCATCTTCAACGCGACCATCTCGGGCCTGATCGGCATGATCGCCACGCCGCTGCTGATGAGCTTTGTGATTCAAGCTTCGGGAGCAGAGCTTTCGGTTGGCAAGGCGCTATTGGGCGTGGCCGAACAACTGCTGTTGCCGTTCGTGCTGGGGCAGTTGCTGCGGCCGGTTCTGGGAGGCTTCATCAACAAGTACAAGGCCGTCATCAGCAAGGTCGACCGCGCGGTGATCCTGCTGATCGTCTTCAACTCATTTGCGGATTCGACGCACGCCGGCGTGTGGTCGAAATATCCGTGGGAGACGATCGTTGCCGTGGCCATCATGAGCGGTGCCCTGCTGTTCGTCGTACTGGGGGCGACGACGTGGCTCTCTCGGCGCGTCGGTTTTGGCCTCGCGGATGAGATTACGGCGGTGTTCTGCGGGTCGAAGAAAAGCCTGGCCAACGGCATACCGATGGCAAAGATCCTGTTCGCGGGCAATCCGGCGCTGGGCCTGATCGTATTGCCGACGATGATCTACCACCAGTTGCAGTTGATCGTGTGCTCGGCGCTGGCACGCAGGTACGCGGATCGCGTCGCGCATGCGGAATCAGGCGTCCGCACACAGGTCCGCCGCCCGGCCTGATCAGCGCAGGGCGATCAGCCCCGCCGTCTCCGGCCAATGGTATGTACGCACCCAGGCGTATCCGCCATCGGCTGTCTCAAGCCAGTCGCGGCTGACCGGCACACCTCGCAAGGCTTCGTAGAAGCCGATTGCGTCGGTGTTTGCCTCGTACACCAGCAGATGAAGATGCATGACGCCGTGGGCTGCGGCCCAACGTGCCGCCTCGCCCATCAGGCGCTTGCCGACACCATGACCACGTGACGCTGGCAGCAGGTGCAGGTTGTCAACGAGCGCGCCCCAGGGCGTGTCGTCATGCAGCAGCAAGCAGAGAAACCCCACGGTGCGGGCATCCAGGTCGGCACACCAGACCCGCTGGCCCTCAGCCGGCGCCGTCATGCGCGCCCGCCACTTCGCTTGCATGTCCGCTAAAGCAGGCCCATCGAGATACGCATCGGACAGGATGCCACGCCCGCGGTAAGCGTTCCGCCAGCTCCGGGCGTGGATGTCAGCGATGGTGTCGGCATCCGCCGTAACGCCCTCGCGAAGGACGAACACGGTCATCAGACGCCCGGATTGCGCGACAGCGGCGGATTCTTGGCAAAGTACGCGCGAATGCCCCGCAGAATGGCATCGGCAAGTTGATTCTGGTGGCCCAGATCGTTGAGCTTGGCCTCTTCTTCCGGGTTGCTGATGAAGGCCGTCTCCACCAGGATCGACGGAATGTCCGGCGCCTTGAGGACTGCAAACCCGGCCTGCTCCACCTGGCCCTTGTGCAGCCGGTTGATACCGCCAATCTGCTCCAGCACGGCCTTGCCGACCTTCATGCTGTCCGTGATCTGCGCCGTGGTCGACAGGTCGAGCAGCACGCGCGTGACCTGGGCATCCTTCGAGCTCAGATTCGCGCCGCCGATCA